>CAYGYN010000067.1:0-5867 GCA_964354195.1 Candidatus Woesearchaeota archaeon
GACTTAAACAATGAGCTCATTAGTAAAGGCTTTAAAGTCAGCCCGCAAATTGTAAGAAGAAATTTATCTGAATTATTTAACGAAAAGAAAACTGAAATTGTAATCCAACATGGCAAGAAAAACAATAATTAGACCAATTACGCCAATCAAGATAGTAAATCGCTGCCTTATATGCGGCAAGGTAATCGGATGGGGACAATCACTCTGCTGGGTTTGTAAAAAGAGAAGAGGACAGATTATATAATTATTGCGGCGGCTGGAGGTTGTCCCAGTCATCCACGAATTCCTGGATTGCAGGAGCTTTTATATCGAGCTTCTTGTTCTCGATGTACAGTTTTGTGAGGAGATAGAATATCATTCCTAGAGACTTTGCGCTCTTGTTGTTTCCTGGAACGATTTGGGTTATGCCTTTTGTGTAATTGTTTGTGTCGCAGACAGACATTACCGGAATCTTTATTCTGTTTGCATCTGCAAGCGCGTTCTTATCCAGCCAAGGATCGCAGACAAACACTAGATTCGCCTCCTGGAAAGTCACCAGATTAGTGTTTGTAAGAATTCCAGAGGGATATTTTTTTGTGAAGAATCTCATTCCCAAAGTCTCTGCGCATTTCTGGGCAGCTTTCCATCCAGCCTCTCTCTTGCAAACAACAATTACGTCTTTAGGCTCAAACTTCGCGAAAAAGGCGGCGGATTCTTTTATTTTTTCATCCAAAAGCGTTGTATTGAAAACAGCCAAGCCGTCAGCTCTTCTCCTATATACGTAACCTCTCATGTCAGGAGTAATCACACGAGTTCCAAGATAGATAGATGATTTCAGATAATCCTCAATCGGAACAAGAAGGTTCTTTGCCGCTTCCTTATCTTCTTTTAGTTTTTCCTTGAGCTTGACTTCGCCTTTCTCTTCCTTGACTTTGCTTGCAAGCTCCTTTGCCTTTTCTTTGAGTTCCTCGAGTCTTGTCTTTTTGTCAGTTTTTTCTTCTTTCTTTGCTTTCTTGGCTTCAGTTTTCTCTTCTTCTGCCTCGAGCTTTGCCTCTACCTTTACATCTTCTTTAGTTTCTTCTTCTTTCTTTGTTTTTGTCATAGTAATAAAGTATAAACAGCGCAGGGGTTACAGTGAAAGGCACTCCTTTCCCTGAACCTTCAAAACTGACGTTGTTGAAGGTAAAGCTACTTCCTCGCTCGAGGTTTTGCACCTGCAAAGTATAGTTTGAGTAAATATGAGGGGTTTTTAAATCTTATTAGCTTAATTAGAACATGCTGGATTTTGTGATTGCAAAAGTGATGAATGAGTTTGGGCAAGGTACAATCTTAGATTACCTCTCAGGAATTATCAGCTTGAAATCTCTCGTAGCAGTTATTATAATAATTATTGCTCTTTTGATTCTTCAGAGAGACAAAAAGAAGGGCAAGATTGTTTTTGTTGCTATTTTAGTTGCATTGTCTATGCATTTTCTCATAACTGACGGGATAATAAAAGAGGGAATCGCAAGTTTTGGTTTAGAAAGAATGAGACCTTACATTGCTCATCCTGGTGAGATTCTGCCAATTGGGGATCTGAATACGGACTCGTCTTTTCCTTCTGCACATCTTTCAAGTTTGATGGCTTTCTTATTTGTGATTTGTTATTATTACAGAAAGAATTGGGTTTGGATGACTTCTATTTTTGCAATTCTGCTTATGGCTTTCTCAAGGATGCACAATGGCATGCATTATCCCTCAGATGTTCTTGGAGGCATTGCGTTTGGCTTGATTTATGGCTTAGTTGCTGTTAAAATAGCAGGATATTTTGGGAAAAGAAAGAAATCACAATAATTCTTATAAACGGATTAAGTGAAAAATAAGAATGAGTTATAAAGAGGCTAACCAATTTTTCTATGATACGCATTCGCAAAGCTCTGAAGCTGAAGAACAACATAAAGTTTTAAGGGGTAGAATGTCAGGAGATATTGATTTATTCCTTGCGAGCCTTCCTGGGAAAGAGATTCTTGATTTAGGCAGCGGACCTGGAAGAGATTCTGTGCTTTTCAGAGATAGGGGATTGGTGCCTTTATGTTTTGATATCTCTCCTGAAATGCTCAAGTTATGCGAGAAAAAAGGGCTTGTTGCGATGCATGGAGACTTGGAAAATATTCCTTTTGGACCAAGTTCGTTTGATGGTGTCTGGGCTTTTGCCTCGCTGTTGCATATACCTAAAGCAAATTTGCCTCCGGTTCTTGCTAAGATAGGCGAGATTTTGAGACCAAGCGGAGTATTTTATCTTGGAATGAAAGAAGGAGATTTTGAAGGATTCTTGAAAAGTCCTGATTATGAAGGCACGCGCTTCTTTTCTCTTTACAATAAAACAGAATTAGATGCTGCTGTTGGAATGTATTTTAAGATTGTACATCATTCCAGAGTTCTATCAAAGAGAGATTATTTCCTTAATTATTTGTGCAAGAAATTACAGACTAAATGAAAAAGAAACTCACTTCTTAAGTTTGGCAATTCCCAACCTCAAACGCGCTGCTTCAGATAGAAACTCTGCCCTCGAACGATAACCTTCTTTTGAAGATGCTATATGCTCATCAATCTTCTTTGCAAGTTCTTCTGTTATTGAAATATTCACATACCTTACTCTCATCATGTATAGGTAAGTGAAGGTTTATTAATCCTTTTTCACGCATAGGTAAATGATGAAGAAATTGAACCTTGGATGCGGACCAGACTATAGATTTGGCTGGATAAATTTAGATATTGACAAAAAATCAAAAGCAGATGTGGTACACAATATTGAGAAAAAGTGGCCATTTCCTGAGAATACCTTTGACTATGTCTATGCAAGGCATGTCTTAGAGCATATTCATCAAGAGAAGTTCGATTCTGTAATGAGTGAATTAAGGAGAGTTTGCAAGAAAGGCGCAATAATAGAAATATTCTGCCCATACTTCTCTTCCCATAGAGCATTTAATGTGCTTACACACCATTCCTATCTGTCCTATTTCTTTTCGCCAGGGGGTTTTAAAGTTGAGAAAAGAAGAATGCATTTCTTTAGAGTTTCATATCCTTATAAAAAATACTCATTCGCAAATCACTTATTATTTTTAAATCCTATTCTCTCATTTTTACCAAACACTTTTCCTTTAATTTATGAACGACTCTTCTGCTGGACATTCCCTATGGAAGAGATTTATTATAAGTTGAGAGTAATAAAATGAACAAGGTAAAGACATTATTTGGTATTATTTGGTTGATTATATTGCTGCCAATACTTTGGATTGCGAGTCTATTTGGCGACCTTGAGAAGAAAAAATAACTATTTCCCGAACGAATTCTCAATTTCAATCAGCCTCTTGAGCTTTGATTCCCTGAAAGTTGTGGAGATGCCTGTTTTTATGAAATCTGCGCCGAAGGCGAAGGCATAATCAGCTATTGATGCATCCATTGTTTCGCCCGAGCGATGCGAGAGGATTGTCTTTATGCCGTTGGCTTTGCATAGAGCGAAGATTTTTTGCAGTTCAAGGAGGGAGCCATTCTGGTTTGGCTTGATTATCATTGCATTTATTGACTTGTGCTTGATTGCTTCTTTTAATCTGCCAATCTGCGTGGCTGTCAAGTCATCGCCCACGACAAGATGTTTTTTCTTCAGCCTTGAGAATCCGATGAAATCTTCTTCCTGCAGAGGGTCTTCGAGATAAAAAATATCATAATTATCAATCAGGTTGTTCATGTACTGAACCTGTCCTTCTTGGTTGAGGGCTTTTGCAGAATATTGGTATTTCTCGTTCTTGAAGAAAGAAGATGAAGCTACATCAATGCCGATTCTTGCCTTTTTTTTGAAACTTGATAGTGCATCAAGAGCATCCTTGTTGCTGATTGGAGCCTGCCAAGCGCCTTCATCATTTTTTTCAGAGGCTTTCAGCATTTTTCCAATCTCGTCATAGATTTTTCTTATAACATTGACATTTTCCTTGAAACTTGATTCATTTGGAATCAATTCAAATTCCTGGAAAATTGGATGAACCTTGAATCTCGAGCTGTGCAACCCTCCGCCTATTGCATTCCCTACAGGAACTGGGAGCTTTGATGCTTTTGGATTAACAATCTGCCATAACTGCTTGTTTTTTTCTTTTGCCAAAGCCTTGATGATTGCTGACTCAAGGGCGAAGAGTGCATTTGCGCCAAACTGCCTTGCATTCCTGAAATGATATTTCTTGCAGATGAAATTCTCAACTTTTTTCAAATCATCAAACTTGTTAACCTCAATGTCTGGATTAAAATGGTTAAGCTCATCAATGCTTAATTCCAAGCTTGTATGATAGGGCTTTGTCTCGTATTTGCCTGTTGATTTTCCGGATGGTGATGAAGCAACGCCTATTCCATTTACAGTGACTTTTATTGTTGGCTCTCCACGCGAGTCTGGAATTTTCTCAGCCTTTACCTCTTTGATTAACATAGATAATATAAGTTGACTATCTTTTTAAGAGTGTTGTTGGCGATTTTTTATCCAACTTATTTAACAAATAATATTGAGAATGTAGGCCTCTCGAATTTTTGTCCCAACCACAAGGATAACCGTGTTTCTCTGCCCATTTTCTTATGCGCTTAGATAATTCCAAACTTGCTCTCATATCATAGTGATGATTAATCTTTTTCTTTTGTCTACCTGGCACTATAAGTTTGATACAAGATCTAATTTGCGCTTTAGGCTCACGAAAAACCGAACTATAAATTTGACAAGAAGTTTCTGATGGATATCCAAAATAAACCTGTAAAGATTGCTTGTCTGTTGGAGTACCGTCTGGATACCTAACTCCAGATTCACCACGAAGCGTGCTCGCAAAAGTTGTTAGCAAGGGCTTAAAATTAATTAGAGGATATAAGTAGGTTACACTTAAAGCGTATACTTCTTTACCATGCATTACGTAATCCCCACCCAACTTAAAATTATTAGATACTGCTCTTGGGGTGCTTGTAAAGATTCTTTGGTGTTCACAAACATAGCTGGCTATATCTCTCCTAAAATGTCCAATTGCTCTTTCTAGGCTTGCTTTTTCTTCTGATGTAAAAGATTTTTTCATTTTTATTTTTTAATCCTCCCTTCGGCTTCTAATTGATGAAAAACTTGGGCTTCGAGGAAGTTATAAGTTCGACGATATTCGGGAATATTTAACCCAATGATGCAATCTTTTGCTTTTTGTTTACTAATTTCTCTAATGCCCTGATAAAATTTAATATATTGTTCACGGGTTAGTACATAAAGACGTTCCTTTTTTCTTCGAGCTAATTTAAATGCTTCGATGAAATTTCCTTCTTGGACAAAGTAGGAGAGTTTTCTTTCTGTACGTCTTTCTTTAAGGAGTTTTTCTAAATGAGAAATTAATCTTTTTGTAATGTGTGTTGGAGGTTTTGCAGTAATATATTGAAAATATACTGACCTCTGTTTGTATGTATTTAAAGGATTATATCCCTCCCATCTAATGATATCTAAATCTGATAATTCATATGTTTTGGGACTATCTCTTACAATCCCCTTAGCAAGATCTATCAATTTTCCGGCTCGGAAGATACTCTTGCCTGACTTAGCATATCGGGAGGCGGAAGCGAGTTTGGCTATAGAGTCATTAGACATACCTCCTATTCCCGCAAATGCAAAATAGTTATGATATTCAAAATCTTCTCTCTTAAGTGTATTAATTGGGCATTTGCGCTTTGTTTCCAGATACTCTGTTAGATACCATTTTTTCTTAGATGCCATAAAACTTCTGCTTGGCATCTGGCATTTATACTTTAAGTACTCTTAGAGTACAAAAGTATATAAATTCGGCTTGCCAATTAGATTTATGGACAGGGTTTTATTCTTCAAAGAACTTGGATTCTCTGAATATGAA
>CAYGYN010000068.1:0-4258 GCA_964354195.1 Candidatus Woesearchaeota archaeon
ACTGCACCTACCACGTTTAACTGTGGCGCGTATGAGATAACCTTTAAAATGAGGTGAGAGGTTAAGATTGATATCGTCAATCGTTTAAGGCACTCATTCACCGAGTCCTATTTTTAACAATGGCTAAGAAAAAAACAAAAAGAGCTGTGAAAGGAAGAAAGGCAAGCAATAAGAGCAAGGCTTCAAAGATAAAGAAGCTTCTTAAGGCCCTAAAATCCTTGAAGGGCAAGAAGAAATCCAAGAAAAAGAAGAGATAACTGATTCTCGAAACCACAGACTTTAAAACATCTGATTATTTGAAAATTTAATGGAGAAAGAAATACCTACAATAAACATCGGAATGGTCGGGCATATTGACCACGGCAAGACAACGCTCTTGTACAAGCTTAGCGGGAAGTGGGCTTCACAGCATTCTGAGGAGCTGAAAAGAGGCATTAGTATCAAGCTTGGATATGCTGACATTATTCTTTACAAGGACAAAAACGGATTTAATAAGGACAAGAAAGGAGAGGCTTTCAGGCATGTGAGTTTTGTTGACGCGCCTGGGCATGAGATGCTAATGGCAACAATGCTTTCAGGAGCTGCAATGATTGATGGGGCGATACTTGTTGTTGCTGCAAATGAGGGCATAAAACCGCAGACAATTGAGCATCTTGCAGCTTTGCAGGCTAAAAAGGTAAAGAACCTGATTGTTGTGCAGAACAAGATTGACCTTGTTGATATTGAACAGGCCAAAAAGAATTACAAAGAAATCAAAGAGCTTCTAAAAGGCAGATATGATAATGCTCAGATAATACCTGTTTCTGCATTGCAGGATGTGAATCTTGACAAGATTTATGAGGCAATTGCAAATATTCCTATTCCTGAAAGGAAGGAAGATGCAACACCCATCTTTATTGTTGCGAGAAGTTTTGATATAAACAAGCCAGGGGCAAAGCCTCAAGACTTGCATGGAACTGTTTTGGGCGGTACGTTAAAGCAGGGAAAACTAAAAGTTGGAGAGGAAATTGAGATAAAACCGGGAAGAGTTTCGAAAGAAGCAAATCAATTTCATTATAACACTCTCAAGACAAAAATTGTCAAACTATTCAAGGGTTCGAGAGAAGTGAAAGAATTGACTCCTGGTGGAAGCATGTCAATCGAAACAGAACTTGACATGGCTCTCGGAAAGAATGATGCGCTTGCAGGAAATGTTGCATCTCTTAGCGGAAAATTACCTCAATTAACAACAACTGTGAATGTGAAATATAATCTCTTCCCTGAAGTGTTTGGAGTTGGGGGGCATGTCAAGACAGAAGTAGTAAAGCCAAGCGAGATGATTATGCTTAGTGTTGGAACTTCAATGACTATTGGAATGGTTAAGCATATCCGCGGAAATAATATAGAAATTCTTTTGAAAATACCCCTTGTGCCATTCAAGGGAGAGAATGTCGGCTTGGCAAGAAACCTGAATGGGCATTGGAGACTTATAGGATACGGAGAAATTCTCTGATTTCTCTGAACCTAGAAACTAAAGTTTCTTAGGGTACGGCGAGATTCTTTAATTCTCTAAATATAATCTATCTTGATTCAGGCATATTCGGATTTTTAATGCCTTTGGACCTTTCCATTATTGCAATTCCTTCATCAGGTGAGACATATCTTATTAGCAACATCTCTTTATAGGGACGGTAGATATTTGCATCAAGAATATATTTTGGGCTTGCACCATTCCCCATCGGTTCAAGAAATAGGGGGAATGATCTTGCGAGAGAGCTCTTCATTCTTATCGGAGGGAGGTTTGATAAATGTTCAGAAAGAGCAACATCGTGCAATAGATTTTCCCAATCATCTTTCTTGACAACATAAACTCTCTGCCCATCTGGAAGAGGTATTTCATCAGAATTGCCAGAGACTACCACGCCAGTAAAGCCATTCTCTCTGTGAACAATACCATGCCCTACTGCGTTTTGATTAAGAACAATGTCCTGCCCGTCTTCTCTTTTGTCAGTCATTTGTTTATCCAGAAATTTACAATTTACCTTCTATTCCGTCACTTTCGCTTTCTCTCTTGGCTGCTTCTTCCGCTTCTTGGTGAACTAATCTCTCAGTTATAATTTCATAGTCGCGCGCTCTCTGATATAGAACGTCAACTATCTTTCGAGGTTTTCCCGTTTTTTGTGCCTCTTTTGCAAGAGCGCGCACAAATTTTGTAGCACCGGATGCTTCCTCTATAGCAAGTTTAAATGACCCCATTGCATCATATAAATTAATCAAAGCATCCCTATAATCGAGATTATTAGACAGAGATTGTTTTGTTATAGAATCGCTGCTTCCCCTCTGAATCCTTGACCATGCAAAGCCATAGTCATCATGTCCAGTTAAATCGTTGTGGTCCCCCCTATGGATATAGGAACCTACTAGCTGAACATTTTCATCATGCCTTTTCTGATGCAACCTTAATCTTTCTGCCTTTACCCTTTCTTCAAATTCATCTATTTCTTTTTCTGTGCCTTGCAAAGCTTTAAGATATTCTTCTGGAGATTTTTCCTGCTTGGAATCAACAGGTTTGCGTGAAGTAAGTCTGTTGAGCATTCTTCTTATAAACGTTTTGTTATTTGCTTTTCCCATGTAACAATTTAATTTAGCAGTTTTATAAACCTTTCTATTATTACTATTAGAGAGTTACTACACATGTTTATTTATTTAAAAATTTGCAAAAAAACCTCCCTGCATAGCAAGCTTTTTAAAGCATTTTTTGTTGGGTTTTATATCCACGAAAATGTTTTACTTATTGGAAGTTGAGGATCATGTAAGAGTAGAGCCCAAGCACTTTGGCTTGCCTACTCAGGAAGCAATCGAGAAGCAGCTTAATGAGAGTTATGTTGACAGGGTTAACAAGGAGCTGGGATTTGTTGTTTCTGTAGTTTCTGTTGATAAAGTCGAGGCAGGAGTCATAATCCCTGGAGATGGGGCTGCTTTTTATAAATCTAAATTCAATCTTCTTGTTTGGAAACCTGAGCTTCATGAGATTGTTTATGGAACAATCTCAGATATAACTAATTTTGGAGCGTTCATACAGATTGGGCCTGCGCAGGGGATGATACACATCTCGCAGACAATGGAAGATTATGTCTCCTTGAGCAAGACGGGAACCTTGGCGGGAAAAGCAAGCAAGAGAAATCTTTCCAAAGGAGATGAATGCATGGCAAGGATAGTTGCAATAAGCTTCAAGGCAGGAGAGCCAAAGATAGGATTGACAATGAGGCAGCCAGGACTTGGCAAGATTGAATGGATTAAAGAAGATAAGAAGAAAAAAGAGCAAGCCATTAAGGCTGCTGCGAAGAGAACTGAGAAAGGAGAGAAAAAGGGAGGCAAGAAGTAAAAATGGCAGAGAAAGCATGCAAGAAGTGCAAACTGATTTTTGAGGGAACAAAATGCCCAAAGTGCGGAAGCGAGGAATTCACAGACAATTTCAAGGGCAGAGTTGTAGTATTGAAGCCGGAAGAATCAGAAATTGCCAAGAATCTAAAAATAAAGGAGAAAGGCGCATTTGCTGTTAAAGTAAGATGAAAGTACTAAGAGATTTCAGGAATGACTTATTGAAGAGAAGGGAAATAAAGCTAGTTGTAAATGCAGGCAAGAACCCCGGATTTGCAGAAGCAGCAAAAATGTTTTCTGAGAAATTCAAGGTGGATGATGCAACAATTGTTGTAAAGGAATTAAAGAGCAAATTTGGAAGAGATACCTTCCTTATTGATGCGATGATTTATGATTCAGTGAAAGACAAAGAGAGTGTTGAGCCAAAGAAAAAAGTAAAGAAAAAGGAGGGCGAAGCTGCAGCAGGCGCACCTGCTACAGGAGCAAAGAAGTAAGATGGCAACATCATTTGGAGGTTCATCAAAAGAGCAGAAGGGCAAGAAGCCCCACAAGAACAAGCCGACAAGCAAGAAATATAAAAAATATTCTGATGGCAAGAAAGGAAAGACCTGCCCAAGATGCGGGCCTGGAATTTTCCTTGCAATTCACAAAGACAGGATGCATTGCGGAAAATGCAACTATACTGAATTTACAGGAAAGAAATAATAAGTTATTTAAGTGAGTTATTTCTAAATAATTTATGGTGGAAAAGAGGAGAGATAGTTCTGTTCTTACAAGACAAGAAAGCGCCCTTTTGTATGAAGCGAATGGGCAAAGACTTGAATTTAAGCTTGGAGGCAAGAGAAGATATGTTTTAGGCAGAGAGTCTGGATGTGATATTCAGGTCCTTTTGAGCGCT
>CAYGYN010000069.1:0-18180 GCA_964354195.1 Candidatus Woesearchaeota archaeon
TGGAGATAACTCTGAGAGAATACTCTCCGGCTCAGACAACATAGGGGTTTTGCTGGATTACAAGGACAAGAAAGTCTATTATTTCAACACAATGCCCAATGAAGTTGTAATGGGCACAAATGCAACATACACGCAAGTTATAGTGGGGGTTCTTGCAGCCATCTTCACCCTTTTGTTTGATAAAGTGGAAAAAGGCATAAATTTCCCGGAGGACCTGCATGACACTTATTTCAGGAATTACATATTAGACAATCTTAGAACCCAGGAATTTGTCTTCAAAAAGAAAAAAGGCAAGCTTGTCCTTAAGTCCTACAATCCTCAAGTCAGGACAAACATAACAGGCAATTTCAAGAGAGTTATATTCTGAATTTGCAGAATTATTTTTAATTATCACAAGATAAATCATCCAAATTAATGCCTTTCTGCTTTTTCTTCTTTTCAGGATTATTTTCCGCATTTTGTATGGCTGAGATAATGCCAGGAACAACGCCAAGGACAATTCCTTTTAGAATCATCCTGCCTTGCATGCAATCCCATGTGTTTCCTACTGCTCCCAAACCTCTTACCTGCAGATAATCATCTGAGTTATCGTGAACCTTACCCACTCCTGTTGCTCCAAGCGCCTCATAGATCTGTCTTACATCTCTTGCAAGCTTTTCATAGTCATCATACCTGCATCCTGTTGAGAATTGCCTTGAAGTCCTTACCTGCGCTTCAAGCAAAGATTTCATTCTCCCTATTTCAGGAAGCTTTGCGTGTCCTTCAAGCATCATCAGGAAACCTCTTTCTTTCTCTCCATACTTATGCATCATGGATGTGAACTGATCATCCTCTGTTTCAAGAGTTCTATCTGGGAAATCCCGAGCCATCTCAAAAACAGCTGTTGGAATAGTCCATCTGTCCATGTCAAGATAAGTTCTTCCAGGCTGCTCGATTCCATATTCAACATGATGCGCAAGATGCTTGTAGAATTTTGGGTTTCCTTTCTTGAATTCTTCCAAAACTTCTTCCGGCAATATAGATAATGCTGTTTCAACAGGTGTCTTGATAGCCTCATTCTTTTGTATCTTCTTGAGATGTTCATAATTTGCTTTTGCAGCTCGCTCTTTCACGCACAAAACTATCTGCTCTTTGTCTGGAACAGCATATTTTAGCATCCTTAGAAAAACACTCATGCTCTGCTTCCCCCCATGCAAATCTTTTCTCCACCACATGTTTGGGACAACGGTTTCATACCCCGGTATCTGGATTGAATTTGTCATTTTAGGTAAAATCTAATTTAAATAAAAACTCTTAATGAGACTGGCTGAGGGTGTATCTGCCGATGAAATCAGGAGAAGCGTTTTCTATTCTTGCTTCTTTTATTGCTTTTGCGGTTTTCATGTATTCCTCAATCCAAAGGGATGCATTTTCCCAGTCAAATATGAATAATCCATCATGGTCTTTTGTTAATCCCAAGGCTTTTACAATTTTGCTTGGGCCGTTTGTCAATTCTTTTTCGTCCAGATTGCCTCTGTTTTCTCTCATCTCAGAAATTCCTTCAAGCGGAGAAAGCTGTCTTATGAGCACTTCATTGTAAACTCCTTCTGCGAGAGTTGAAATTGCGAGGCAGTATGCGCCCTGTGAGGGGTACATATGTATTGCTCCTGGGGCATAGAATGCTCCCTGGTTTTTCTTTCCTATCTTAACATGTTTTCCAGGTGAAGAATATGCATCAACCTGCGTGATTACTCCGCTGACTCTTCCAAAAGGTTCAATACCTCTTACAAGAAGCTTCCCAACTAAATCTTTTGCTACCTGTTCAGATTCTCTTGCGAAGAATTTGCCTTTCAATGGTTCTCTTGCCATGGAGGTATCCGAACTTTGGGCTATATAAATTTTGCTATTTTCAAGTGACACCTTATCTCCCGCCAGGATATCCTCAAGCAGCCTCGTGGTCTGAGTTATCTTGTTGCCAGGCTGTTCAGGTAATATAATTGGAATTGGTTGTGTGGGCTGCTGTTTAGGCTTCACTTCCTCGGAGTTTTTGGGTGTTTCTTCGCTCATTTTCTGCCTCCTTCGGCTGATGCGAGGTCTTCGAGAAGCATTGAAACATTCAGCTTGGTGCGCCCCCCAAACCTTCTTCTTATCAAAACACCTCTCTCAACAAGCTCGTCAATCAAGCTTTTCCCGTCAGGGAGTTTCCTGTTCAATGCTGCATGGTACATACAGCCGTCTCTTCTTGCAAACCAGGTCAGAGATTTTCCTTCATACTTTATCTTTATCTCTTCATTCAGTTGCTCGGTTGTTATATCCTGCCAATATTTCTTCGGTCTGTATAGTCTTAGCAGTACTCCTTTCTCAACAAGCTCGTCAACAAGTGTTTTCCCTTCAGCTGTTTTATTTTTTCTTGCGATATCGCATAGATATGGGGCTTTATCTTCAAATTCTCCTATTGGCAATCCATTATATTCTGCTTCTATATATGCACTAAGCTGCTCTCGAGTCATTTTTTTGTAGAACGACGCAGGTTTACGTGTTCTAATAAGAATTCCTCTTTTTACATATCCCTGGAAAAGACCTCTTCTTACTGCTGTAAGATATGCCCCCCTATCTTTGTTGAAATCTGTTGTTGTTTTTCCCACGTGATTTTCAATTACATAAGCATCAAATTCTTTGTCTGTCATGTTCTTGAAACAGCTTCTCCTCTCCCTCATCAATATGCCTCTCTCAACCAATTCGTCAAGGATGCCCCTTCTATTTGCTTCATTATAAGCAAGCCTGTCTCTCTCGGCAAGCTCGCTGACAATCATTCTCGCATATTCTCTTTTAATATAACCCTTGAATTGCCTATCTGTCATATGCTTGTAAAATCCATTTGGTTTCTTCTTGCTCATTTTCCTCCTCCTTCTACTAATGCAATTTCTTCCAGCAAATTGGTAATATTTGAGTTATTTTTTCTTCCATTAATTTTCTCTCCAATATCTGCTAAGAAATCATTCCACTGAGTTATACTAGGATCATACTGCTTATTAGTTATCGCATGATAACCGCCACTGTAGGCTCTTGAAAATTCAAATGCCTTGGGTGCTCTTCCCAATTTCTTCTTCAAAGTGTAAAACGCATCTATAATTGTAGCCCGATGCCACTTTCCCATCTCATGAGTAACCTCTTCTTTTATATCCTGCAGGAACTCATTCCAACAAGAAACCTTTGGATCGTATCTTCCGTTATTTATGGCATAAATCGCTCCACTGCGCCAACGCATAAACTCTCTTTGCGCAGGCGCTCTGCCTAATTTCTCCTTCAAGCTGAAAAATGCATTTTTTACACTCTCTTTGTTCCATTTTTTCCTGTCGCGGGTAACTGGCTGTTTAATATCTATCAAAAATCCATTCCATGTCGTTATCTTAGGATCATACCTGCCTCCCGTGATTGCATCAGAAGCGCCGCTGTATCTCTTCGTAAATTCTACAGAAGTAGGATTTCTGCCCAATTTCTCATTCAATTCAAAATAGGCCCCCAGAATTGTATCTTTATTCCATATATTTCTTTCATTATTAGCATCTTCTCCAATATCAGCCAAGAAACCATTGTATGTTCTAATATTAGGAGAGTAGCTTCCTCTGCATATCGCTGAGCAAGTTCCATTCCCCTTGTCAAATTCTTCATATGTTGGAACTCTTCCCAATTGTTTTTTACATTTATAAAATGCTTCTGTTATTGTCTTCTTATTCCATCTGCTCATGTTGAATCTGCTCCTGCAATATCCTCAAGAAGCGAAGTCTTGTCCATCTTGGTTTTTTTTCGAATCTTCTCTCCAAGGTCTTCCAGGAATTTATTCCAGGTTGTGATGTTTGGGTCGTATTTCCCTCCTCTTATTGCTCCGTTTAATCCCCCGGGCATCTCATTCAGGCTTGGCACTCTTCTCAGTTTCTTTTTCAACCCATAAAATGTCTTTTTTATTATTTCTCTATCCCATATAATACGATGATTATCTTCACCAATATCATCCAAGAAGGCAGTCCATGTTGTGATGTTTGGGTCGTATTTTCCCGCTTGTATGGCCAACCTTGGCCCGCCATATCTTTTGGTAAACTCTTCTCTGGTGGGCCTCCTTCCTAATTCCTTTTTCAGCCCATAAAATGCCTTTTTTATTGTTTTTCTGTTCCATTTATTTACATCATGGACTACATCTTCTTTCAAGTCTTTCAAAAACTTGTTCCAAGTCTTAATTTTAGGATCATACTTCCCATCTTCTAGCGCACCGATTGCACCACTGGGCATTTCTCCTGAAGTAGGGGTCCTTTTCAATTTCTTTTTCAAGGTATAAAATGCATCCATAATTGTTAACTGGTCCCATTTGTCCCTCTCCATTCTTATTTTTTCTTTAACATCTCTCAAGAAACCATTCCATCTCCTGATATTTGGATCATATTTTCCGTCATATATTGCCGCTAAAGCCCCCCCAGTTTTCTCTGCGAATTCTCTTGCCTTCGGCGTTCTTCCCAATTCTTCTTTGTACCCATAAAACGCCCCCAAAATTGTCTCCCTGTTCCATATATCTCCTTCACGATTCAATTCTTCTCCAATATCCTTCAAAAAGCCATTCCAGGTGGTTATGTTCGGATCATATTTGCCTTGGGATATCGCAAACGACATGCCTCCGTTTTCTTTTGCTTTTGGAACTTGTCCTAATCGCTCTTTAAGTTTGTAATATTCTGTCTTTATTGTTTCCCTGTTCCAATATCTCCAAGGTTTTTGTTTGCTCATGCTACTTCCTCCCGAGCCTTTTTGTCTTTCTGCTGCGAAGGTATTTGTGCAAGATATCTCGCAAGATATCTGTCTATTGCCTTGCTAAGAGACTCTTTTGTTCCGTCTGCTCTTGAAAAAGAGAAACTCGAGCAAAGCCCGCTTCTTTTCTGGGTAGCCCCTTTCTCCTTTGCTGTCTGCCCAGAATTCAACTGCAGCTTCCCTGACATTTGCACCAATTTGTTTGCATCCGCAGATACATCTCTCTCCTTCGTTGCTGTAAGCACGTAAAGGAACGTGTTTATGTCCTTGTTATCTGCTCTTACAAAACCAGTCAGTTCAGGAATTGGAGCAAAGCCCGCTTCCCTTGTCGCTTCAATAAAATCAGATTCATGCTCTTTCATATCAGGTCCTGATAAAACAACAACATAGTTTCCCCCAACCTTAAGCACTCTGTTTGCTTCAATCAATGCCTTTGCCCTTCCTGGCTCTTCCTTTCTGCTTGGCAGAATATCAAGCCCCATTGAGCACAATGCAAAATCAAATTCCTTGTCTTCAACAGGCAGCTTTGTCATGCTTCCCACAAGATTTGTGTTTCCTTCATTTGCCTTGTTAGTGTTGAAATTATATTTGTTTGCATCCACGTTTACAATGCCTGTCTTGCCCAATGCTTTTGACAAGCCCCCGAAGCCGGACGCAATGTCAACCATTCTTTCAAGAGGCTGCGCTTTGCCAAGCCCTTTGGCAATTTTTCCATAAACAGCTGCAGCATTCTCAAGAGCAGAGCCTTCCCAGCTCTTTGCAATGGATTCTGCAAGATGCGCGCCGAATCCTTGTCTCTCGCCATTCCCTTCCTTGGCTAATGCCTTAAGAACTTCAGACTCCGGCCTCTCAACTAGCCTGGAAATAAGCTTGCTTGTCATCTGTGCAGGAGTGTACAGATAATTTGTTCTCATTTCAAGCCACTTGTCTATGGAATGAACATTGCTGAATATCTGCTTTAGCTCCCCTTCAAGCGGAATTCCCTTGTAAACATATTCAATTGCCATGTTTTTCTTCTCAACATATTCTTTTATTCCATCATCAATTGTATCCTTTACATGAAGAGTTCTCACCTTAACCTTCTTCTTTTGCCCGGGTCTGCAAAGCCTTCCAATAACTTGTTTTCTCTCCCCAGGCGAGAATGGCTCATCAAGGAATACTAAATTATTGGCTGCAGTAAGGCAGATTCCTTCACCTGCAACATCATTCATCAAAAGAACCCTGCACTTTGGGTCTGTCTGGAATTTCTTTATGATTTTTCCCCTCTGTTTCTTGCGTGTCGGGTCTCCATCAAGAATCAAAACCCCTTGGGAAGCATATTCTGTCTGAAGAACATCAAAGATTCCACGCCTCAAGTCTGGGGAATAGATAACTATCTTCTCATCCTTTGGAAGATTTCTTATCATCTCGCTAAGAGCTTCAAACTTGCATCTTCCATCTTCATCTCCATATGAGCTGTCCACTAATGCAGGATTAAGCAGTGCTTTCTTCAGCATTTGTATTTTCTGGAGGCCAACCAGCCTATCATCTTCAAGAACAGATTCGTAAGCTCTTCTTTGAACTGCCCCCATTTCAATATAATGCGGCCTGTCATCAACATCAGTAAGATGTCTCATGATAGAATCCATTCTTCTGTCAAGGCTCAACGACCTCAGCACAGCGCCAATAACTGAAGGATTGAGAGAATGAGCCATTGCCACCTCAGATGCAGAAGAATAACCGACTGTTTTCTTCTCGCCGTCAATTTCCACACTTCTCTTCGGCTTCAGAAGTGCAATCAGGGAATAAAAGTCCCTTATATGATTTGGAGCGCATGTTCCAGAAAGCAATGCAAGATATTCTGCCCTGTCTGTAATCTCCTTTGTATTATTATGCCTCTCAGAGCTTGTAAAATTCTTGATATTATGCGCTTCATCAAGTATGACATATTCAAAGCCGGATTCCAAGAGCCATCTCTTCAAGGTTCTCTGCCTGTTGTGGTTTGTTGTGACATCATTGAATGAAAGCGCGTGATAATCCACAACAACAAAATCGCTTTTGTCAATTTTCTGCTTGTAACTATCATCTTTCAAGTCAATATCTTCAAGATTTACATTAAGCACATCAACTTCTCTTGCTCTTTCCGGAGTCAGATATTCAGATTTTGTTCTTGTCTCCCACAAGCCCCTTACTTCTGCGTTTGGAGCAACCACAAGAGTCCTGACTTTTCTTCCAAGCCTGTTTTCAAGTTCTATCTTTGCAGCAAGCGCCTGCGCAGTCTTGCCTGTCCCCATTTCATCTGCAATAAGCACCCTCTTGTTATCTGCAAGGAATTGAACACCTTCATATTGGTACAGCGAAGGAAAATCAACTTCTCCCAAAACCGGATCATCTAATTTTTCCACAAGTCCGCTTATCCTGTTCTCCCTCATTCCAATTAGTTCTCTTGTTTTATCAAGAAAATATGAATAAACATCCTTGGCTCCTACACTCATTTTCTCAGAACTTGATAATGGATTATAATCTGCCATCTGGCCACCTTTCCTGCAGAATTTTTGCTAATTTGCTCATGTATGCTTCACATTCCCCAGGAGTTGCTGTATTGGATAGCTCGGTCCTTCTCTGGCTTACAAGGCTGTTGTATAATCTATCAGCTATAACCTGCCCCTTGTCAAGTTGCAAAACTCCCTCTGCTACTTCAATTATGTCTCGTATGTCTCTTGGTTTCTTGCATCCTTTGAAGAATTTTCTTAATATTGGCTCCTGCAGGAATTTCATTATATCTACTCTATCAATCTTTCCATCATAAACAACCGCAAGAATATCTGCGACAGCAACATCATCAACAATTCCATTTATAGTGCACATAGTCACAATTGCCTTTGCCTGAGGTTCAGTTCTAAGTGTATGCTCAAGATCTTTTGCATTCTTTATTTTCTTCGCCCTTTCAGCTTCTATCTCAGCTTTCAAGCCATATTTATCAGCAATGAATTCAATTAACCTTCCCCTGTAAATTGTTTCCAGCACCCTCTTGTGCTCCTTCTCTTCAACCTTGGGCAATCTTTCATTATACCATGTCTTCAATTGAGCAGGGTCAGTTATCTGCTGTGCTTCTTGGTACTCTTCATCCAGCTTGTCTTTTAGCCTGGCAGATACTCTCCTTCTCTCTCCTCTCAAAAACCCAAAGAACTTTTTTGTGTCTTCTGTCCAAGCCTTCAGTCTCTCGAGTTCAGCAGGCCCGTATTTTGCCTTTATATCAGGTCTGTCCAGCAGTCCTCTGAGTACTTCAATTATTCTTTCATACCTGTCAACACCGTTCTCATATGCCATTTTATCTTGTATTATTCCATTCAGGCACATATTTAAATGTAACTATTAAGTAGTCACAAATAGCAAGGTTTTTAAGCCCTTTCTGCCTAGGGAAAGCATGAGACCTATCTACAAAGCATCATTTTCAATTGGAAAAGAAGATAAAAAGCCAAAGCTGGAAAGCGTTATCGAAACCGCAAGATTCTGGGCATCTGAGAAGCTGCCAGGCAATCCTCTTGCTGATTTCGGGAAAGGCATTTCGCTTGAAGACTCAAAAGGAGATTTAAAGACAGTTTTTGTTGATGAAGGCGAGACAAGGCATTTTGGCATGACCTTTGGGCATCCCGATATTGTAAATCCTGATTTTAGATGGGAAGTAAGATTCGCTGCCCGAGAAGAGCAAAACAAGCCGCACACAATCGGAATAAGCCTGTCAAATGGATGGAAAGGCAATTTAATCATGCCCGCCCAGACAGAAATAACCCGTCCTGCTTTAGTTTCAAGGCTTGTTGACCAATTCCATTCCTATGAAGGATATTATCCTCTGAACATAACTCCAGTTATGATAGGTTCAGGTAAAATTTCTGCGCTTGTGGCAAATATCTTTGACAAGAAGAGAAATCTTCCCATAGTTTGCGTGAGCTGGAAGAACCTGACCGACAAGCCAATTGCAAATGCAAACAAGATATCAAGTTATCTTGCGGGAATAGCTCATACCTGCATAATAAACAGGCATGCAACATTCGAGCTTGCGGACCAGGCAGGAAAATCTCTCTCATGCTTCAACGGCGCAGTAAGAATTTATTGGCCAGTTGGAAATGTAAACCCTGCTTCAATCATGCACCCATTCTGGACACCCCTGGAGATATCTGCAGCAGGAGATAAATTCCCTCAGAAAGTTTTGGAAACCATAGCAAAATTCTCAATCGGAAGAAGCCTCCCTGTATCCTACGAAGACGTTAAAATGCGCGAGGCATTGGGCAAGATAAGGCGGGCAAAGATTCCGCTGAACTCGAGGAAGTTGTCAGATTATATGAAGAAGATAAAGCAGCCCTGCAAATCGCGTGCGAAGAAAGAGACGAGCAAATAAGAAACCTCACAATAAGAGTCAATTCTCTTGAATACGCGCTCACAAGCAGGAAAGAAGGCTCTAATGTTGAAGACACGCCTTTTGTCGAGCCAAAGACAATATTGGAAGCAATAACAAGATTCAGGGATTTGTACTCAGAGTCGCAGGCAGTCATAATAAATTCAAAAGCAGAAGACATGGCAAAGTCATGCCAATATGAGGACCCGGTCCAGGTCTTTAGGGCTCTTGAGTGGCTTGCAACAAGATACCATGCAGCAAAAACCAACAAGGCAAAAATACCCAAGTTGGATGAGAGCTGCATGAGCGAAACAGGCATGCACTACAAGTCAAACCAGAGCCCAGTCACAATGGGGCAGTTCAGAGATGATTACTTCATAAAGGTGGATGGCAAGAATGTTCCTCTCACAGAACATCTGAGAAAAGGAACATCAAAAGACCCTGCAAAAACAATTAGCATCGCATTCCATTATGATGAAGCAAAAAAGAAAGTCATAATTGGCTTCATTGGACAGCACCAGGAAACAAGAAGCACCTAATTTCTCATCAAAACCGCCCAAAGTTAATTCTTTAGAATAATTAACTTTATAACCTTCTTTACGTTCGTGTTAAAATGGAAATAGGGGGGATTAAGCTCTCGTACCTGGGACATTCGGGTTTTCTTATAAACAACGAAAAGAAAATAGCAATTGACCCGTACAACGTCTCGGATGGAATTGAGAAGGTAGATTTGATTCTAATCACGCACAGTCACTATGACCATTGCTCAATCAAGGATATCCAAAAGCTCTCGCGCAAGGGAACAATAATTGTTGTGCCTGCAGATGCTCAAAGCAAGATTACGAGAGTGGAAGATGTAGAGATGCAGATAATTGAGAATGGTGATGAGCTCGAGTTCGGAGGCGTTAAGGTAAGCGCAGTGCCTGCCTACAATGTTGACAAGGAATTTCATCCAAAAAGCGAGGGCTGGCTTGGCTATCTTGTAAAGATGGATAATGTTATTGTCTATCATGCAGGAGATAGCGATAAAATCCCGGAAATGTCCAAGCTGAGCGGCTATGGTAAGGACGGAAACAAGTTCATTGCTTTGCTCCCAGTTTCCGGGACTTATGTAATGACAGCAGAGGAAGCAGCAGAAGCAGCCTCAATAATTTCTCCAAATGTTGCAATTCCAATGCATTACGGGGCAGGCGTCGCCGGAACCATAGAGGATGCCCAAAGATTCGTTGCATTGTGCTCCCAGATGGGCTTGAAAGCAGAGATTCTGCCTAAAATATAAATCAATTCTCTCAACATCCAATTAATTATCTGCTCACAATAAAGTTCATCATCAACATTACTCTCAAAGAATATGTTATAATGCTCTCTTCTACCCCATCAACCCATCTTACCCGTCATAGTTTGCTAATAAATTTCCCAATCCCATAAAGTTTTATATAAAACTTTATATAAACAGGAGTTCTTTGAATTTCGATGGAACCAATTACCCTTGCAGCAGGTTTGGAAAAAAGATTCTTTGATTTCATTTCACGCCTGAACGATAAGGACAAGATTGCGCTCATCTCTCATACTGACTTGGATGGGGTTGCATCTGCCAAGGTTGCAAACGAAGTCCTTAATGCAGATGTCCTCAAGTTCGTAGATTATATTGACATAAACGAGAAACTTATCCAGGACCTCAAAAGCAGGAAAATTACCAAGATAATCTTTACAGACTTGGACTTTGACAAGGTCGAAATCATACGCGCTCTTGAAAATTTCGCCGAAGTTTTAATCATAGACCATCACATTTTCTCGAGTGATTTAAACTCAAACAAAACAACCTTCCTCAGCGCTCCAGGCTATTGCTCCTCATACATCTGCTATTACTTATTCTCAAAAACCCAGAACATATCAAAGTGGGACTGGCTTGTTGCATCAGCCTCTTTATCAGACTTCTGTTACATGAAAATCACAGACTGGCTCATGCAAGTCAAGGAAAAATATGGAGACAAGTTCAGCATTGAAGAGATGTCCAAATTGAGCAAAATCTATGACTTGGCTCATAAGCTCTCATTAACACTCATTTATTTTAGAGAAAACTTAAATGAAGCATACAGAAGAATTGGAGATAACATAGACAATCTCGGCAATCTTGATAATTATGCGCGGGATGTCCAAAAAGAAATAGATGAATCCGCCTTGCAATTTGAAAAAGAACGAAAAGTCCTCAAGAATGGAGAAATTTTGTTCTGGGAATTCAAGCCCGAATTCTTCATAAAATCAATCCTCATAAACGGCTTGAGCATGAAATACAAGGACAAGACAATCATCATAATTGAAGACAACGGAAGATATTTTGAAGTCTCAGCAAGAAGGCAGGATGGAAAAGTCAATCTTGTAGAAATGATAAAATCCCTAACTCAGGGCTTTAAGGCAACTTCCGGCGGGCATATGTGCGCTGTCGGCGCCACAATCCTTCCCCCAAACATCTATGAGTTCAGAGAAAGAGTCAAATCCTTGTAACCTATGCAAACTATTCTTTGAATAACAATATTCTTTAAATACAGTCTTTAAGAGATTAAATTATGGCAGTTGCTGATTACAAAAGAGAATTTATTGATTTTCTATTAAAAACAGGTGCATTAAAAGTCTTTGAAAATCCTTCTGATGATAGGACACTAAAGAGCAAGAGAATCTCCCCTTGGTTTGTTAATATCGGAGATTTTGATGATGGGAAAACATCTGCCGCCTTGGGCGGATTTTATGCTGATGCAATCTTAAATTCAGGTTCTGAATTTGATTTATTGTATGGAATTCCAGATAAAGGAAGAGAAATTGCTGTTTCTATATCTAATGAAATGGCGCGCAAAGGAAGAAATGTTCCCAGATTTTCAACAAGAAGAGTTCCAAAAGACCATGGTGAAGCTTCCTCAATAGATTATGGCGGGGCACGCACCATAAAAGAATTCATTAAAGCATCACAACAGCTTTCTCAGTCAGATAGAATTAAAGCCTGGGTTATTGGCAGGACTCCTAAAAATGGCCAGTCAATAGTTCAATTAGATGATGTTTTTACTGCAGGCGATGCAAAATATGAAGCCATAGATATGTTAAAATTCCTAGGGGATTTTAAGCTTCCATTGCTTGCAATTGCTGTAGACAGGCAAGAGGTGGCAATTGATAGCAAAGAAGCGATTGCTGAATATCAGGAAAAAACCGGAACGCAGGTTGTTTCTATTGTAAATGCAGTGGATGTTTACAATGTTTTAAAAGAAGGAAAATCGGCTCCGGAAAGAGCCTTGGAGAGATTGGCTAATTACATAAGAGTTTATGGAACAAAAGAAGCCCGTGCTGCAATTGGCAGGGGACTGGAACAAAAAATAATCCAAGCAGACAGGAGCGTTATTCCTGCATGTGATGTTGACACTCTTGAGAAATTTGAAGAGCTTGTCAAAGCAACTGCAGATGTTCCGGGAATTGGAGGATATAAAATTGGATTTGAACTAGGATTAGGATTTGGCTTGCCAAAAGTGGTTGAAACAGCAAGAAAATACACGCAAAAGCCAATAATTTATGATCACCAAAAGGCAGGAACAGATATTCCAGATACTGGTAGAAATTTTGCAAAGGTAATGAAGAGAGCTGGAGTAGATGCAGTAATATTCTTCCCCCAGGCAGGCCCTGAAACAGAGAGAGCATGGATTTATCATGCTCTTGATAATGATTTGAAAGTCATAGTTGGAGGAAGAATGACTCATCCTGCATATGCGGTAAGCGAAGGCGGATTCATAACAGATGAAGGTGCTCTTGATATGTACAGGATTGCAGCAAGAGCAGGAGTGAATAACTTTGTTGTTCCTGGAAACAAGCCCGATGTAATCAAACTTGTAAGAGAAACAGTTGAAGCGGAGGGAGTTTCTCCTGTATTCTATGCCCCGGGATTCATTGCCCAGGGTGGAAAAATTGAGGCTGCCGCAAAAGTTGCAGGCAATAAGTTCCATGGCATTGTTGGAAGAGGAATTTATTCTGCTCCTGACATGAAAGCCGCTGCAATTGAGCACACTTCTCAGCTTTAATTCTTAAAATGATAGACCCACATGTCCATTGCAGAGACTGGAACCAGAGCCATAAAGAAACAATAAAGCATGCCCTCGGCGTTGCAGAAATGGCTGGATTGTCTGCAATCTTTGACATGCCAAATACCAATCCTCCGATAAATTCAAGAGAGCTTGTAGAAAAGAGGCTGCGTGAAGCAGGACAACTGGATAGCCCTGTTTTTTATGGTTTGTATATGGGAATAACTTCATCAACTTCCCAAATAATGGAGGCGGCAGCAACATACAGGAGGCTTTTTCCCCAGGTCGTCGGATTGAAGATGTTTGCAGGGCACTCTGTCGGCAATCTTGGAATAATAAATGAAGAAGAGCAAAGATTGGTTTATCAGGTACTGTCAGATGTAGGTTATAGGGGCGTTTTGGCAGTTCATTGCGAAAAAGAGTCGCTTCTAAGACCGGATTTATGGAATCCACAAGTCCCTGCGTCCCACTCCTATGCGCGTTGCCCAGAATCCGAGATAGAATCAATAGAAGACCAGATAAAATTTGCGTCAGATTCTCAGTTCAGGGGAAGATTGCACATTGCGCATACCTCTCTTCCTGAATCTGTTGAATTAGTTGATAATGCAAGAAAACAGGGAGCAATAAAAATCAGCTGCGGGGTAACTCCGCATCATTGCACCCTTGATTATGAATCAATGCCCGGCTTCCCGAATGGATTATTGCGCAAAGTTAATCCGCCTCTTAGAAGCAAAGAATCTGCCGGAAAAATGCTCAGGTTATTGCGAGAAGGGAAAATAGACTGGATAGAAACAGACCACGCGCCGCACACGCTCAAGGAAAAATTGCAATTTCCGCATAATGCAATGTCTGGATTTCCAGGCTTGCCTTTTTATCCTCATTTCTTAAATTACTTAAGAAAACAGGATTTCTCAGAAGCACAAATAAAGGATTTAACACATAATAATATCTGTAATATCTTCGGATTTAATCTTCCAGAATTGGAAAGAAAAAGACCGGATTTGGAACTGGATAAAGAATATGAAGTTGATGTTTATAAGGAGATAAGAAAATGAGTAATTTAAGATTTACAATCCCTTCAGGAATTATTACAACACATCCTGCTTCTGCTGTTGATTTAATAAGAGAAGTTAAAGAATACTTTTATACAACCAAAAGTATAAGTAAAAATCCAAGAATTGTTCCAACGGGAGAAATGCTGGTTCATCCTCCAACAGAGGTAGAATTTGCAAACAGGGAGCCAATTATAACAGGGGGGGCTTTTGGGCTTGGAAATGCAGTCGGTCTGTCAAATCCTGGAAAAGATGAAGCCAGAAGAGAAATAATTGCTTCTGGAATTCCAAAAGAAAGAATAAGGGCATCAATTTTTGGAAAAACTCCTGAAGATTTCAGAGAAGTTGCAAAAAATCTTGAAGATTGTGTTTCATCTTTTGAAGAGAATCAATCTTGCCCTCATTCAGAAAAACATGGAATTGCTATTGGGCAAGATCCTAAAATGGGGGCAAGATGCATAAAGGGGGTTGTTAGCAATGTGAATGTTCCTGTCTGGGCAAAATTTGGATTAATGCCAAATTTGCTTGATTCTGTAGGTTCTGCATTAAATGCTGGTGCTTACGGAATAGTTCTTCTAAATACAGAAGGACCATATTGCTATACTATTGATGGAAATCCAATATTATATAATGGGGTTGGAGGAATGTCAGGACCAAGCTTATTTCCAAAGCTTGTAACTTCTATTAGAAATATAAGAGGCAGATTTGGAAATAATGTTCCAATTTCGGCATGCGGGGGAATCAGAGGAGCGAAAGAGATAAACGAATTAAGAGAATTGGGTGTTGATGAAGTTGGAATAGGAACAGCATTAATTGGGCAAACAGGACAGGGATTAATAAATTATTTTAAAACACTCGTAAGAGATTGTGAAAATGGAACAGATAATGCCTCAGGATTATTAAGAAAAGTGGATATGGAATTAAAAGAATTAAAAATTAAAAGAATTAAAAATAAAGGTTGCGATTTAAGAATATATGAAACAGATACTTCTATAGATGCTCTTCCAGGACAATTTGCATTTTTATTCTTGCCAGGAAGTAAAATGCCAAGTGGAAAACCTGGAGAAAAGCCATTTTCAATTTTAGATAATAATCCGCTCTCATTTATGATTCAAACCAGGGGGCTATTTACAGAAAGATTCAATCATTTGGAAGAAGGTGAAGAGTTTTATTACAGGGGTCCATATGGGCAAGGAGTTGATATTCCTCAAAAATCGGATGTTGTTTTAGTTGGAGGTGGATGCGGAATTGCAGGATTATATCTTTTTGCCAAGAATTTTGCAAAAACAAACAGAGTAACAACACTCTTGGGAGCAAAAGACAGGCAGCATCTTCCATACATTGGGGAATTTGAAAACTTTGGAGAGGTTCGTGTAGTAACAGAGGACGGAAGTTTGGGAAAACAAGGATTCGTAACTGATTTATTTAGAGAAGCAGGCTTAAGGGAGCAAAGTTATTTCCTGAATTGCGGACCAAAGGCAATGGTTGAAGCTGTTTTGCCCCTTGAATTGATGCTTTCAAGCCAAGAAAGGGTTTATGTTTCAGTAGATTACCTGACTCGCTGCGGCGTGGGAATTTGCGGGAGCTGCGCCGACAAAAAGGGCAGAAGAACCTGCGTCGAGGGCCCTTTTGTTAATCCTTAATCTCTGATTTAGAGTTATTTCTTCTTCTTTCTGCCTCTCGAGAGATAAATAACTATTCCAACAATTATCAATGCCGCAACAACAAGAGCTATTGAATTTGCAATGCCCCAGTTATCCGGAAGAAGGTAATGATCCATGCCAGTTATGCCTGCCATATTGGTTTTATGTTGTTATGATATTTAAATCTGCTCATTTTTCCCAAAATTCATCAATTTTTACTGATTTTGAGTAATATTTTCTCCCATAATTAAATATTTAAACTAAATTTGAGTATGAATAATACCCTAAAAGGGTAAAAAAATGAAAGGAGGTATATAAAAGAGGAAAATGGTTTTAGATTTCGCAAAAGAGGCACTAAAAAATGCAGACACTCATTCTATCAACTTCGATGAATTAAGAGCCGGAAAGGCAAACATCAAGGTTTTTGGATGCGGTGGAGCAGGTTGCAACGCCATAACATGGCTTTTCAACAAGGGCATCAACGGCGCAACTATCTATGGAATAAACACTGATGCATTGCACTTGAGTATTACCAAAGCCGATGAGAAAGTTCTGATCGGTAAGGAGCTTACGAGGGGGCTTGGCTGCGGTGGTTATCCCAACAAAGGTAGGGAAGCCGCGAAGGAATCCGTGTCAGAATTAAAGAGAGCCGCAGGAGGCGCAGACATGGTATTCGTTCTTGCAGGAATGGGCGGAGGAACAGGAACCGGTTCATCACCAGTAGTAGCACAATTAGCAAAGGAATCCGGGGCAGTGGTCATAGGAGTAGTTACAATGCCATTCGAGTGCGAGAAAGCCAGAGTCGAGAAGGCAGAATTTGGATTGCAGGAGTTAACAGAAGTAGCGGATACAGTAATCATAATCGACAACAACAGACTAGTGGACATAGCTGGAAACCTTCCAATGGAACAGGCATTTGCAGTGGCAAACGAGTTGGTTTCAACAATGATTAAGGGAATTGTAGAGACAATCACGTTGCCATCACTTATCAACCTGGACTATGCGGACGTTTCAGCAATCATGAAGAATGGAGATGTCGCAGTCATTGGTGTTGGAGAGTCTGATACAACTGCAAGAGTAGAGGAAGCTGTTAAGCAAGCCTTGACACATCCACTATTGGACGTTGACTACAAAGGAGCCACAGGAGCTTTAATCCACATTACTTGCGGACCTGATTTCAAGCTTGAAGAATTTGCAGGCGTTGGAGAGTTAGTGACAGAGAACATCTCCCCTGATGCACAAGTCATCATAGGAGCAAGAGTTAACAAGGAATTCCAGAATAAAGTCAGAGTCATCACGATAATGACAGGTGTCAAATCACCTTATGTTGTCGGGAGAGCGCAGCAAAGAGAGGAAAAAGCATCAATGGGCTCTGAAATGTCTGACCTGGGGATAGAAGTCTTCAGATAAGCATATTTACTGAAAGGGAACTTTTTATTTTAAATTTTTTCCCTTTTCTTTCTTTTTCTTTTCGTTATCAATAAGATAATTTTAAATATCCCTCTCTCGTTTGTATTTTAGGCATGCATTGCATGCCTAAAAGAGGTAAAATGAATTTCTACATATCACCGCAGGAAGCGCAGATAATCACAAGCATTTTTGTTGCAGTTGTTCTTGGAGTAATGATTGGCATCCAGCGCGAGAGAAGAAAGCTTATTGACAAGAGCTATGGTTCTGCGGGCTTGAGAACTCACGCAATAGTCTGTCTTGGCGCAGCTCTTATAACTTCTTCCGGAGTTGTTTTGTTTCCAGCAAATCCATTGCTGCTTGCAGCTTCAATAATGACTGGAGTGGGCTTCATAGGAGCAGGCTCGATAATTGCCAACCAAAATAAGATAAAAGGCTTGGCAAATGCAGCAAGCATCTGGATTTCAGCAGCCATAGGAATTGCCGCTGGCTTGGGATTGTATGGCGCAGCCGCAATAACAACCCTCATAACCATATTAATCCTTGAACTAAGAAGATTTGAGAGTATAGATTAGACAGAAGAAGGGTTGTTCTTTGATTGTTTTGTTGATGAATTTTGATGATGCACCTCAACCTAGTGAGATAACAAATTATTCAAATTCCTTCGCAATGGAAAGCATCTTCGCGTCTTCGCCTTTTGCGCACATGACTTGAAGTCCTACTGGAATTCCAGAAACTTCTCCCGCAGGGAAGTTGTTTTTTCAATATCCCTGCTCTCCTTTGCTTTCTTATAATCCAATAAAGTCTGTCGTGCAATTTTCCCTCTTTCGGTCTTTTCGGCAACTGACATTATCCCCCTTTCAGGGTTCCCC
>CAYGYN010000070.1:0-5327 GCA_964354195.1 Candidatus Woesearchaeota archaeon
GGCCTGTGGCGCCGAAGACGAGTGTCCGATTCACTCCTTCCGCTTTTCATTAAAATGCCAAACAAAGTAAATGCCTCCCATATTCTTGTAAAGACAGAGCAGGAAGCTCTTGCATGCCTGACTTACATGAAGCAGGGCAAGTCATTCGAGGAGCTCGCAAAAGAGCGAAGTTTATGTCCATCAGGCAAGAAAGGCGGAAGTTTAGGCTGGTTCTCCCGCGGACAGATGGTAAAGGAATTCGAGAATGCTGCTTTCTCTGGAAAAAGGGGAGATATAATCGGTCCTGTTAAGACAGAATTCGGCTGGCATCTCATAAAGATAATAGATACTGAATAGTTCTAATAACAAAACTCTTAAAGTCAAAATCATTCCCACAATTAAGCCAACGTGGGACAATGGTACTCCGTCGCACTCGAGGGTATAACTATCCGAGATATGCGATTTCCTTCGGGATTTCCCAGTTCGATTCTGGGCGTTGGCGTTTTTATCTACTGAAGTATTATGTTAAGCGGCTTGACGAGCCCTCTCAGTTCAATTATTGCTTTTTCTTTCTTTTTTGCCAGCCTCTCTTGCTTCCTCTTCTCATCATTAATGGCTGCCTCTTTGTTTATTATCCCATATTCTATTCTCTTTAGATTATCCTCCAACCCCAATATTGCTTTGTCGGTTTTTGTAACAGGCATGCTTGATTCAAGAAGACTTTTTTGGATTTCTTTCAATGAGGAAATATCTATTTTCTGCGCGCCTTCACCCATCTTGATAATTTCAAGAGTCTCATCTGATTTCAGCGCTTTCTTGAAATCATTTGAATAGTCTTTTATCAATTGAGATTTTTTCTTGTCATGATGGAAGACTTTAGCTAGCGATTTTAATTCTATTCTCTGGCGTACCACTTGCAGTTCTTTCTCAAGAAGACTTTGTTTTCTTATGTAATCTTCTTTTTCTTCAGAATCTTTCTTGTAATCCTCGCTGTCCTTTACATTATTTGTCTCTTTCTTTGTGTTTTCATGCTCTTCCTTAAGACTTTTAATCTCTTCTCCGAGCTCAGCAATTTTGGTTCCAGCATCTTTGGATAACGCCTCTGCCTGGACAGCTTCTTTTAGGAAATCACCAACCTGATTGATTAATTTGGCTTTTTCAAAGAAAGCCTTGTTGTTCTGAACTACTCGGTTCATATCTTGGGCAAACGCCATAACTCCGTTCCTTGCAGCAGCCATTTCCTTGCCGATAAGAAAAGTCGCCTTCTCAAACGGCGCATATGATGCTTTATTGAAATCATTCAGGATTAAGAATATCTTGTCTATATGCTTCCCCAAATCACCCTCTTCCAGTTTTTTCAAATCCTTAGATAGCTTGTCCAAATAAAAGATATAAAGTTCGAGGTTTTGTTTCACAGCAACTTTTATTTTGTCATATTCCTTTCTCTTGGACAAATCAACTTGCTCTAAATTATCAATCGGCCCTTTCATTTCGCTGTCAAATGCAGAAATTCTCTCATCTATTTGTTTTCTCAAGTCCTGGTTTTTTGCTGAACTTTCCTTGCTTAATGCTTCTATCTTTTGAGGCAATTGCTCAAATGAAATGCTTTCAGCTTTAATTTCTTTCTCAGGTTTCTTGTCTTCTTCAAAGAGCTTTTTTATTTTATCAAAAAAAGACATTTTAATCTCCTTTTATAATTAATCAGAATGGGTTTATATAAGCGATGTTAATAAGATTTATAAGTCCAAAGCCCCTTTATCCAATATGGAAATCCCAATTCTAGAGCTGATAACTGAGATAATGGAGAGAGGCAAGTTCACCAAGTCCAAGCAGACAGATGCCCAATTAAAGAAGCATGTGGATAACCTCTTTAAGCTGCATTTAAAGGAGAAATCACAGGCATCAGCAAGAATGGTTTATTCAGCTGTTGTTGACCTGGCCCGTTTGGGGAGAGGCGAATTAGCCCATAAATTTGCTCTTCGCTTCGAGGAAGAAATAGGTTATGATGAGCTAGGCGAGTTAAACTAAGTCAAACCGAAAAACCTAAATAAGGACATTTTCTCAAAATATTATGATAAACACATGGAGTTATCGGCATTAAGCAAAAGAACAATTTCTCTAGTTACAACTCCATACCGCCATCAACAAAATATAAAAACACTCCAGGGGTTGTATTATCATGAAAATCGAGGTAGACACAGTAAAGGGCTTCCAGGATTATTTGCCCCCTGAATCTCTTAAAAGGGACGCTGTTCGAAAAATAATAGAGAAGAACTTCAAGTTGCATGGCTTTGTCCCTCTGGAAACGCCAATAATAGAGTTTGACGAGCTGATGAAAGGAGAGAATATCAATGAGCAGGATGAGGCAGTTTCAGAAAGGTTCAAGTTGAACGATAGGGCGGGCAGAAATCTTGGCTTAAGGTACGAATTCACTTTCCAGCTCTCCCGCATATTCAAGCAAAACCCTAACATCAAGCTTCCATTCAGGAGATACCAGATAGGCGAGGTTTTCCGAGATGAGCCGACAGGACCAGGAAGATTCCGTCAATTTGTCCAATGTGATGCAGACATAGTAGGCGATTCGTCAATTAATGGAGATGCAGACTGCCTTCTTCTTGTAAAGGACATAATGAATGACTTGAAGATAAAAGTCGATATTCAAGTGAATAACCGCAAGTTGCTTAAGTCACTTATAGAGAGCGTCCAGATAACAGATATAAAGAATGTTATGCGCGAGCTTGATAAAATAGACAAGTTAGGTATTGACAATGTCAAGTCTAACCTTAAGAAGTATGCTGATTCTAATCAGATTCTCACTCTCTTCAAGCTTCTAGAGAAAGACATAAAATTCTTTCAGGACAATGCATTTGATGGTGCAGCTGAATTGTCCTCTTTGATTGAGAAATGCGAGGATTATGGGGTTAAAATATCGACAAATCTTTCCTTGATTCGCGGATTCTCTTATTACACAGGGAACATCTTTGAGATTAAAGTTGCCGGGCAGAAAAATGTAATCGCAGCAGGCGGCAGATACGACAGGAGTGTGGGGAAATTCCTCGGAAAAGACATACCTGCTGTCGGAATCTCATTTGGGCTTGAGCGTGTTTCAGAATTAGCCCAAGTCAAAGTTGAAAATACAAAAGCAATTCTGATATCAATTGACAAAGACAAGCCAACAGCAAAACTGGCAAAATTTCTTAGGAAAGAAGGAATCTCCTGCCTTGTGACTTCTGAAAAAGTGGGGAAAGCACTTGAACTGGCAAACTCTCTTGGAATTCAAAAGGCAGTCTTCATCGGGGAGTCAGAAATTCATCTCAAGAAATTCAAGCTTCGCGACATGAAAACAGGAGAAGAAAAGTTTCTCTCAGAATCAAGGCTTGTGAGTGCGTTGAAAAAGTGATAAAATGAGAATTAGGAAAGCAAACTACAACGATGCTGCAAAAATCTCAAAGCTTATCTTGAATACTTTGGACAAAGTTAATTCTAAGGATTATGAAAAGCGGCAGCTGATAATAGAAAAGGAATGCCATACTATTGATAAAATAAGAGACGAACTAAGAAAGAAGATATTTTTTGTTTTAATAGATAAAGAAGAAATTATCGGTGTTGTTCAATTGGATCTAAAGGAGAGCTCATTTGACAGGCTTTTTCTTAACCCTAAATATTTGGGAAAAGGGCTTGGAAAGAAACTTATGATGTATGCTGAGAATTATGCCAAGAAAAACAGTGTTAAGAATGTAATTATTTATCCAACAGATTATGCATTTGAATTCTATAAGAAAATGGGCTACAAAGTTACTAGAAGATTTATCGGAACAAGAAACGGGGGCTATCCTGTTATTGAAATGCAAAAGAAGCTGAAATAATTACTTCTCTCCCTCAAGTTCTATTCCAGAATCTTCATCTTCTCGAGTTTCATGCATGCCCTCGTTAATCATGTCTCCGAGAGGATTCTTAAAATCTCCCTCTATCTCTTCTGCGCGCTCTTGTTCTTCCTGCGTTAAGTTATCAACAGCAGCTTCAGCTTCTCTCTTCATTTGCTCAAGAACTTGGGCATTTTGTTTCTCGTACATGTGCTTTAGCAAAATCCATATTTCCTCAAAATGCCCGTTCTGCTCCAGCCATACCTTGTGCTGACTGTCAAGATGAAGCAGAGGTATAAAAGTTGCTACCCTGTCTTCCATGCTCTTTCCTGATAATTCCGAGAACGCAAGCCTCTCCTCCCTTTTTGAGAAGATACTTTTCAATCTTGCATAAATTTCTTTTATCTTATCTTTTATGTTTATCCTATGCTTTGGCAAAGCCATCGCAGTCTCCAACTCCTGCTGCTTTGCGATAATGACTTTCCTGATTCTTCTGTTCTCTGTTCTTATTGCATGCCCAAGTGCATTCATCAATTCCTCAAGAGTCACTTTCTTGAATCTTGGCAGTGGCGTTCTAAGAACGAGTCCAGGCACTTCCTCATCAAATTCAATCATGTTCTGTGTCTCTTTCTTCTTCTCTTTCTTCTCTCCAAACAAGACAGCATCAAGGCTTGGGATATATTGATCCAAGAGAAGATCTGATTTGAACCTCAGAAGGAGCGAAGCCGCCAATAAGACTTGGGAAGAAATGAAGAAATTAGCTTCTTCAAGTTCTCTAACCCTATCCAAAAACTTGTTAGCTAGAACTCCAAGGTCAATATCCCATGGGTCAAGTTGCTCGCTGTTTATCAAATCCCTGATTATCTGCTCCCAGCTTAATTTCTCTTCAAAAAGCAGCCCATGAATCTGCTCCTGGCTGACGCGCTCTGTTATTTTCCCTTCATTTTCAGTCTTAAATTCCTCTAATTCTTCCTCTTTTTCAATTTCTTCCATGAAAACTGGAGTATAGGTATATTTATATGCCTTATTGGGATAGAGTAATTAACCTGAAAAGCTCGAAAAAGTGTATTCATTACTAAGTTACAACAAAAACGAAAGATTTAAATAATAGCATTCTCTATGTATTATATCACCTCTTTTTCCCGGAAGAGGACGTTTAATCGCTCTTTTTGATTGGTTAAGCCTCCTCTTCTAGGGTTTATATTAAACGAATTTTTGACAAAATTCCAAGATATTAAGTGATAAAATCCCGTCTAAAATCGGGCACGATTATTTAGAAAGCGGTGATTTCTTTCTCAGTTCAATCCTTCCTTAAAAACAAGAGCCAGATTAGCCCCAAGTCCTATCCTGTCCTTGTTTTTTAATGTACAGAATGCATCAGTCACTCTTTCGCCATTAACATATGTCCCATTCTTGCTCCCCAAATCCCTTATCTTATACTCGCTTTCGTCTTTTATTATTTCAACATGTCTTCTGGATATTTCA
>CAYGYN010000071.1:0-3867 GCA_964354195.1 Candidatus Woesearchaeota archaeon
AGGTTAATCTAAAAGAGCTCGAGGAGAAGTGGAGAAAATATTGGGAAAAGGAAGAAATCTATAAATTCGACCAAAAATCCAAGAAAAAGATATATGCTGTAGACACGCCTCCGCCAACTGTTTCAGGAGAAATGCACATTGGGCATGCCTGCTCATACTCCCAGCAGGACTTCATTATAAGATACAAAAGAATGCAGGGATTTAATGTATTTTATCCATTCGGCACAGATGACAATGGCTTGCCCACCGAGAGACTTGTTGAAAAAACCAAGAACATAAAGGCAAAAGACATGCCCCGCGAGCAATTCATAGAGATTTGCATGGAATATCTTGATGACGAACTTCCAAAATTCATACAAGACTGGAAAAACATAGGCATAAGCTGTGACTTTAGCATCTACTACTCAACAATCAATGCGCACTCAAGAAAAATATCACAATGGTCTTTCCTTGACTTGTTCAAGAAGAAAAGACTTTATAGGAAAGACGCGCCCGCAATGTGGTGCCCTGAATGCAAGACAGGAATAGCACAGATAGAAGCACAGGACAAGGAAATAGACACAACATTTAATGATATAACCTTCAAAGTAGGCAAAGAAAATCTGACAATAGCAACAACCCGCCCAGAGCTTCTGCCAGCCTGTGTTGCTGTCTTTTACAATCCAAGCGATAAAAGATTCAAAAAATACAAAGGAAAGATGGCTCGTGTTCCTCTGTTTAATTTCGAAGTTCCAATAATGGAAGACATAAGAGCTGACCCTGAAAAAGGCACTGGCTTGGTAATGTGCTGCACTTTCGGCGACCAGACAGACATGGAATGGCAAAAAGCCCATAATCTTCCAATAAAAATGGCAATAAACGAAGAGGGAAAGATGACTGAGTTAGCCGGGGAATACAAAGGCATGAAAATCAAGGAAGCAAGAAAAGTCATAATCCAGAAATTAAAGGAAGCAGGCTTGCTAACCGCTCAAAAACCACTGAAGCACGTTGTTAATGTGCATGAGCGCTGTGGCACAGAGATTGAATTCATAAAATCCAAGCAATGGTTTGTGAAATACCTTGATTTGAAGAAAGACATGCTGAAATGGGGCGCTGAGTTAAAGTGGCATCCTGATTTCATGAAGCATAGGTATGATAATTGGGTCCGCGGTCTTCAATGGGACTGGCTAATCTCCAACCAAAGATATTTTGGCATACCTTTCCCTGTCTGGTATTGCAAGAAATGTGATGAGCCGATAGTTGCAAACGAATCCCAGCTCCCAGTAGACCCTCTCAAAAGCAAGCCAGATATTAAAGAATGCCCTAAATGTAAATGCAAAGAGTTTATACCTGAGAGAGATATCCTTAACACTTGGTTCACAAGTTCCATGACTCCTCAATTGGCAATAAAGTTGATGCCTGAGAATATACAAAAGAAATTATTCCCAATGGACTTGCGCCCTCAAGCCCATGACATCATAACTTTCTGGCTTTTTAACACAATGGTAAAGTCACAACTGCATTTCAAGAAAATACCCTGGAAAAATGCAGCAATCTCTGGTTTTGTAACCCTCAAAGGCGAGAAAATGGCAAAATCCAAGGGAAATATAATCCGTCCCCAGGAAGTCATGGAAAAATATGGTGCAGATGCTATAAGATATTGGGCAGCCTCGTCAAAATTAGGCGAAGATTTTGACTATCAGGAAAAAGATGTTCTTACCGGAAAGAAATTTGTCACGAAAATCCTTAATGCAGCAAACTTTGTTTTCATGAACTTCAAATACCAGAAGGAAAAATCAGAATTGTGCGAAACTGACAGATTATTCCTTACCCAGCTGAACGCTCTTGTCAACGAAGCAACAGAATCTTTTGAAGATTATAATTACTCAAGGGCAAAGATGTCCACAGACAAGTTTTTCTGGATAACTTTCGCAGATAATTACCTTGAAATTGTCAAGAACCGCGTTTACAATGGCACAGAGGAAGAAAAAGCTTCTGCATTTTACACTCTTTACCATGCATTCCTCATAATCCTCAAGCTTATGGCACCAATAACACCATACATAACCGAGGAATTATACCATAAATACTTCAAGACAACTGAAAAATCAAAATCAATCCATAATGAAGCCTGGCCAATTCCTCTCAAAGTGAAAACAAGCAAAGATGACAATAAAATATGGAACAAAATGATTGAAGTCATAAGCTTTGTAAGAGCCGAAAAATCCAAGGCGCAGAAATCAATGAAAGCAGAAGTGATTTTGACAATTCCAAAGGAAGATTCAAAACTTCTCTCTCCTGTTTTGAAAGATATTAATGCTGTCTGCTCTGCAAAAGAGTTGAAAGAAGGAAAATTAAGCGTCAGATTTCTCTGATCCGATAACTTTAATCTTAATCTCTTCTCCTTCTGCGCTCTTCAATGCTTTTTCAAACTTCTTTATCTCCTGAACCTTCTTCTCCTCCGCCTTTTGCCTTGCAATATGCTTTGCCCTTTCCTCATCGCTCAGATAATTTATCTTTACAAACTTGTCAATCTCCTTCCAGAATGCAGAAAGCAAGTCGGGCTTGAATTTGTGCCCAAAATAATGCTCAAGATAAGTTACCTTGGGAAGCATACTCATATATTTCTTTGTATGCCTGAAGGCAACAACCCTGTCATTAGGGTCATGCATGACAAGCATAGGCAAATCCAGTTTGGGAATGTAATATTGAGGCTTCAGCTCATCAAACTTTTCAAGCTTCTTCTTCATGCTCTTGAACTTGAAGCGATAGCAGTTTTTATAGGCGTTTTTAACAAAATTAGTCACCTTCTCAAAATCCTGCTCATCTCCTGCAGAGTTGTGCTCATTGAAATCCCAAACAGGCGCATGCAATATTAGATGGCTGAAAACAGGATATTTCGCAGCAAGCCCGCATGCAATGGCTCCCGAGAAGCTTCCTCCAACAAGAATCAATTTATTTATTGTGAAAAGCTCTTTCTTATCATCCCACATGTTCTTTGCTTCACCACTCCTCAAATGTTCAATGAAGAATGCCATATCCTCAATAGGATTCTTTGACAAGAATATTCCTGAACTCTGGTAGCTGCCCCGATAGCGCGGCACAAAAACATGATAGCCCTTCTCAAAAAAGTATGCAATTAAATCATAAAAGTCATTTCCACTTGGGAATCCTGGGAGTATAATTACTGCATCAGCTTTCCTGTCCTGCAGCACATACTCAAAGAAAATACCGCCATAATACCCTCTTAATATAGGCTTCTTCATAGATATGAATAAGAAAACAGGGCTTAAAATAGTTACTCACCTCCTCTCAGAGACAAATTTATAACCCTTCTTTATTATAATTTATTATGGAACTTACTGATAAACAAAGAGCAGAGCTCGAGGAGCTCGTAGCAAAGCTGGAAAGAATAAAAGGACGGCACACAGAGTTAGTCACAGTGCTCATTCCCGCAGGATTCAACAAAGATGCAGTTGTCCGTCAATTGGAAGCAGAGCGCTCAACAGCAGAGAACATAAAATCAAAGCAAACCCGCTCAGCTGTAACCGATTCTCTTGATGTTATAATACGCGAGTTAAAGAAGCTAAGGCAAACACCTCCAAATGGATTGGCTGCTTTTGCAGGGAATGTTTCAGAAAAAGAAGGAAATGCAGATATTCAATCATGGTTATATGAGCCTCCAAAACCCCTGAATGTAAGGACATACAGATGCGACCAGATATTTATCCTCGACCCGTTAAAAGAAATGCTCGAAGTGCAGGATATTTACGGGCTTCTTGTGATGGACAGAAGAGAAGCAACAATAGGTTCTCTTGAAGGCAAGAAAATAAATGTCCTGAGAACAATGTCTTCAGGTGTTCCTGGAAAGATAAAAGCAGGCGGACA
>CAYGYN010000072.1:0-5243 GCA_964354195.1 Candidatus Woesearchaeota archaeon
ATGTTAACGATATTCAGCTTGTTTGCGACAGTAAAGAGCTCACAACACAAGATAATTGGGAATTCTGTTCTTTTCTCGTTCAAGAGCGGGAATACAATTTTAATTGATGACGACTTGGAATTCGAGTCTCCAAGGATTATAACTGCAAAGGACAATGTTGTCATAAGCCTGAAGAAGGGAACTTATTATTGGAAAATAGAAGACGCAATTCCCGAGGATGTTGTGCAGCTTACAGCAGATTCTGAAATAAATCTTAAACTGAAGAAATCTTCAGAGGGCTATGATGTAATAAACTCAGAGAACACAACATTGAACGTGGATATCTATAAAAAAGGAGCATTTGTTGGTAATGTAATATTGGACACGAACAATGACAATCAAGTATCTGAAATAATAGTAATTGGGGGCGGAAATGCATAGGAAAATATTGCTGTTTATGATTTGCATGGTTGCAGGAATGTTCTTAGTTTCAAATGTTATGGCTTTGGGCATAACTCCTGGAAGGACAACTTTTGACTATGAGCCTGGGGTAAAGAAAGAGTTCAATATTTCTGTCATAAACTCTGAGAAGAGCGATATTGACCTGGTTGTTCTTGTTCAGGGAGACATGAACAACAGCGTAAAACTATCTGAGAGCGCGTTTAAGATGCGTTCAGTTGACGAGGAAAAGAAGATTGGGGTTGAACTTACCATGCTTCCTGAGCTTGCGCCTGGAAATCACAAGACAGAAATTATTGTTGTGCAGGCGCCAAAGGGTTCTGTAAGCTTGCATCAAGAAAATACCTTTTTCGGTGCGACTTTAGGGGTTGCAAGCGAGATTGTAGTGCTTGTGCCATATCCTGGAAAATACCTTGACATTGGAGTTAATGTTGTCGGACCAAACGATGATGGAGAAATAAGCTTTGTCCTGCCTGTCATAAACCGAGGATTGGAGAATATAGGATTGGCAAGAGCAACAATTGATATATTTGACTCGAATAACAACAAAATTGCAACTGTCAGCACAAATCAGCTTCCTGTTTTATCGTCTGAGAGAGAAGAGCTGATTGCAAAGTGGGATGCATCGAATGCCTCTTTTGGAAATTACAAGATGATTGCCAATATATATTATGACAATGAAAGCGTGAATTTGGAGAGATATTTCACTATTGGCGAGCCTTTGATAGAACTTAGGGAAATAAAGGTGAATGAATTCAAGCTCGGGGGAATAGCAAAATTTGAGATGACTGTACAAAACAAGTGGAACGAGAACATAGCTGCTTATTCCGAGATGCTTGTTTACAATGACAAAGGAGGAGTGGTGGCTGACTTTAAGTCATCTGGAGTTGATGTGCCTGCCCTGGGGACTGGAACTCTTGTTGCATATTGGGACACTGCAGGAGTGCAGAAAAATACGTATGACTCTTCAGTTGCCTTGATATACAACCAAAAATCAACTGAGAAGAAGTTTAAGCTTGAAGTCAGTGACAATAATATTAACATTATAGGGGTGGGATATGTTATATCAAAGACAAATCTTGCGGGAGGAAACAATGCATTTATCATAGTGCTTGTTATCGCTATAATAGTTTTAGTTATTATAAATGCGCTTTGGTTCCTTTATTTCAGAAGGAGATTTGCCGGACACTTAGGGTATCATTACTTGGGGAGAAGATAGATGGATTATGCTGAATTTGTTGAAATATATGAGAAACTTTCTGCAACTACAAAGAGGCTGGAAAAGACAGAGATTTTATCACTTTTCTTGAGAAAACTGAAACTAAAAGGAAAGAGCGAGTGGATTTACCTTCTTCTCGGGCGAGTGGTGCCAGATTATGATTCGAGAGAGATTGGCATCTCGACGCAGCTTGCATTGAAGGCAATTTCGCATTCTTTTGGCGTGAAAGAAGAGGATGTTGTGAAAAAATTCAAGAAGATTGGTGATTTGGGAGAAATTGCAGAAGAGTTTTCAAGAAAGAAGAGACAAGCAACACTCGGAGTCAAGAAATTGAGCGTGGAAAAAGTTTTTAGCAACCTGAGAAAAGTCATGGATGTGGAAGGCAAGGGAGCTGTTGAGAAAAAATTGAATTTGGTTTCTGAATTGCTAGGAGCGGCTTCGCCCTCAGAAGCAAAATATATTGTTCGCACATTGTTGTCTGACTTGAGGATTGGAATTGCTGCCCCAACAATTGTTGATGCACTTGGTGCTGCATTTTTCAAGGAAAACTCGGAAATCAAAGAGAGGATACAGTGTGCTTTTGACTTAGCAAATGATTTTGCAATAGTTTTTGAGATTGCAGGCAAGGGTGACGAGAAAGAATTTGACAAAATTGAGATTGAGCCCGGCAAGCCTCTCAATGTGATGCTTGCTGTTAAAGTTTCAAATATAAAAGAGGCATTTGAAGTGTGCGGGAAGCCTGCTGCGATTGAACAGAAGTATGATGGATTCAGGATGCTGCTGAACAAGAAGAAAAATGGAGAGATTTCACTCTTTACAAGAAGACTGGAAAATGTTACTCTACAATTTCCTGATGTTGTTTCTGCGGTTTCAAAAGGCGTTAAAGGAGCGAGCTTTATTTTAGATGCAGAGGTTGTTGGCTATGACGCGAAGACTAAAAAGTACAAGCCATTTGAGGCAATCTCACAGAGGATAAAGAGAAAATATGATGTTGAAAAATTAGTAAAAGAGCTTCCGGTTGAGATAAATGTATTTGATGTCTTGTATTACGAGGGAAAGAGCTATCTTGAGAAGCCTTTTATTGACAGGAGGAAGATTGTTGAGAAGATTGTGCATGAAAAAGAGTGGGTGATTCGCCCGTCTGTGCAGATAATAACTGAGAGTGAGAAAGAAGCAATGGACTTTTATGAAAAAGCGCTTCAAGTCGGGGAGGAGGGCATCATGATTAAGACATTAAACGCGCCATACAAGCAGGGAAGGAGAGTAGGCTACATGGTTAAGCTAAAGCCCATATTGAATGACTTTGATTTGGTGATTGTCGGGGCTGAATATGGGACTGGAAAGAGGGGGGGCTGGCTGACAAGCTATATCTTGGCTTGCAGAGACGGCGATAATTTTGTTGAAGTTGGGAAAGCCTCATCTGGACTGAAGGAGAAAGAGGAAGAGGGAACAACATATGCTGAGATGACCAAGCTGCTTAAGCCTTTGATTATTGAGGAGAAGGAAGATTACGTGAAAGTCAAGCCCAAAATAGTGGTTTCTGTGAACTACCAGAACATTCAGGAAAGCCCGAGTTACTCCTCTGGCTATGCTCTTCGTTTTCCAAGGATTACAGCTTACCGTCCAGACAGGGGAATCAAGGATATTAACGGCCTCGAGGACATAAAGATGGCGGCAAAGAAGGGCAAAAGGTAGGTTCCCGAAGGTTTATAAAGGGTCTTTATTTATAAACAACATAAACCGACGACAAAATGGCAGAAAAAGCAGAACAAGTTCCGCTAATCCTCCATTTTTAACCAAAAAACACAAAATGGCGGAAAAGTCAAATCTTAAGGTCCAAAATATTGTTGCAACGACTTCTTTGGGCAAACCTGTTTCTTTAACACAGCTTGCAAAGACGCAGAGCAATACTGAATATAATCCTGAACAATTTCCAGGACTTGTGCTGAGAATAAAAGAACCAAAATCAGCTGTTCTTGTATTCTCGTCCGGGAATCTTGTGTGCACTGGAACAAAAAGTGTCGCGCAGGTTAAAGAGGTGATTGAGCAGGTTATAAAGCAGATAGCAAAAATCGGGGTGAGGATAACTGACAAGCCAAAGATAACTGTGCAGAACATAGTTGCCTCTGGCAGCATCAAGCTCAACCTGAATTTGAACTATCTTGCTTTGCAACTTGGAAACACAGAATATGAGCCTGAGCAGTTTCCAGGACTTGTTTACAAGCTTACAGAGCCAACAGCAACATTCTTGCTCTTCTCAAACGGGAAACTTGTCTGCACAGGAACAAAGAACAAGCAGCAGCTTGAGGAAGCAATGGTTCAGCTGAACAAGAACATAAAAGCCGTGAGCAAGAAAGATTAATTCTATGGCAAAAGAAGATAAAAAAATAGTTTTTGGGGATTTAAGCTGGGTTTTGAAAGTTGCTGTGATTGCAGGATGGTTTTACCTGGCAATGGTTGTTCTTAACTTAGTTTATGCTCTTATGACTGGCGGCTAGAAGAACTGATTTAATTTCTTTTGCTTGTTATAATTCTTTAGGAGGATTGAATGCCTTGTGAATTGCGAGATTGGAAGCTTTAGTCTGCTTTGTATGGAATTTAATGCTTCTTCTATGCTTGGAAATTTCTCTGGAAACTTGGAGAATGCTTCCCTGCTGATTTGCCTCAGGATTCCAACACCTAAAGGGGTATAATATTCTGGGCGGACTTCACGAAACACAATGCATTGCGCTTGCCTCTTTATTTTTTCAAGATATTCTGTCAGAGCCAGTCTATTAACATAATAGGCGCCTGTTACATCGTCTGCGTAATTCTTTCTTGCAAAGAATGTTTCATAATCATGCCAGACTCCTCCAGAAGAGAGGGACATTTCAATGACTTCAAAAGAGAATTTATCAGGGAGAAGGAGAAACTCATAGTGATTGCCGAGATATTCTGCATTAAAAATAAGAATCTCTGAGATTTCCTGGAAGGTTTTTATTTGTTTTAGTTTATTTTTTGAGAGAGTGTCGTCAACAGCGGTTATACTCCATCTTGTTGGAACTAACTTGCGGTTTGATTTCAAACCAAGCAAGCCTGCTGAAAGAAGCTTGATTATATTTGATGTTTCAATGCCTGCCTTATCCAACTCGAGGATAGAGGTTGCGGACTTGGCATCTGTATCATTCACAAGATAATCCACTTTTGGCCTGACAATTGCATTCTCCTGCAGTCTTACCTGAGAAACTTCTGCTGCATGCTGTATCAAAGGAGTTTTAGAATCTCTTTCAAGGTTTTTTGTTATTGGTTTCTTTAATTTGAATTCTGTTGAGACAGATTTGTGAGTCATTGCAACTTCCTGCATTACCGGGAGAAATTTGGAGTTGCTTTCTCTTACTGCTTTTATGTTTGTTGTTGTCCTTCCATATATTAACCTGTTTCTGAAATTAAGGATTTGAGGTATTGAGAGCCTGTTCTTATGCCAGAGTTCTGCTGAAGACAAGATTTGCATGTTTCCAGATTCTTCAGGAGATAAAATGCCGGTGTAAACATTCGGATAGTTCCATCTTCCCACGAATATTTCGGGTGGGCTTGAGCCTGAGAATTC
>CAYGYN010000073.1:0-11781 GCA_964354195.1 Candidatus Woesearchaeota archaeon
CACTCAAGAACAAGAAGTTCTTGATGTTTGCAGGGCAAATCTTTAAATAGCCTCCAAATTAAAGCAGACTTATGTCAAAACATAATTTAATAGAAAATAAACAGAAAGAAGATGATAGAATTGCAAAAATCCAGAAAGGGCTCTGGCAGCCGTCAATAATATTGCTTCAAGATGAAATAGCAAGAGCAGTCGAAGCAATTAACGGACACTCAAGTTCTCTTGCAATAAATGGATATGTCTTCGGCAATTCAAGAACCTATGCCGAAATTGCTTTTCAAGGACAGGTTCATAGGCCAATACATGAATCAGAAATAGAAATACATCTTGGTAGATTCTTATTTGATGGAAGGGCAATAAGCCGCATAGAAGCACTAACTCACTTCCTTAAACCAGAAGGAAATACACTTTATGCAATCAAAAATCATCAAAGTGTTGAGTTATGGGCTCCAGAATCCTACCTTAGCATATATCCCTCTCCATCAATTGCGCACATTAAAAGCCCTAAAAGACAAATATCCCAGTCAGTACAAATAGCAGAATCAGCCCAACCAGCCCGATAATCCAGAATATAATTCTGTTCCGTTTCTCTCGTTTCTTTCGTTCATCAGCCCGTGCATAAGCCTCACGAATCTCCTTTTTGCGCACATCACTAAGTTTTGATTCGCGCTCCTTTTCATATCTGAATTTCATCAATCCGCCTGTCGAGACATCTTCAGCCATATTGTTTAAAAGCAATAAGAGATTAAAAACATTATGAAATCCCATAAAACAGTGGTTCTTGGCTTGTCAGGAGGAGTAGATTCAGCAGTTTCCGCATTATTATTGAAAAATCAAGGGTACAATGTCATTGGCTTGTTCATGCAAACCTTCCGAAACGGCAGTGAGAACGGTGAACACAAAAATCCATGCAAATCAATAGCAAAACTAACAGATGAACGAATGGCAAAACTCGTTGCCAAGCATCTTAATATAAAATTTCTCTCCATAAATACAAAAAACCAATACAATCAGGAAGTTATCAAACCAATGATAAGGGATTATAAAGCAGGCTTAACACCAAATCCAGACATCTCATGCAACAAGCTAATCAAGTTCCCAATTCTCATGAAATATGCAAATAAACTTGGAGCAGATTACATAGCAACAGGGCATTACGCGCAAATCAGGAAAACAAAATCAGGCTATCAATTGCTCCAAGCTGCAGACAAGACAAAAGACCAGAGTTATTTCCTTTATGAATTAAATCAGGAAACTCTATCAAAATTAATCTTCCCAATAGGAAACTTAACAAAGAATGAAGTTAGAAAAATAGCAGAAAAGCACAAATTTCCAAACTGGAACAAGCCAGGAACAAGAGGAATCTGCTTTCTTGGCAAAACACCCAATATAAAATCCTTCCTCGAAAAATCAATCAAGAAAAACAAAGGCAAAATCCTAAGCCCGGAAGAAAAAGTCTTGGGAACACATCCTGGAGCATCTTATTTCACAATAGGGCAGAAAATACAGGATAGCTTGGGATTAATAATCCATAAGCCAAAGGAGCATGCCCAAGAGCGTTATTACATAGCAGAAAAAAGAAAAAAGAACATCCTCATCGCAGCTCCAGAAAACCATCCAATATTGAAAAGAAAGCAAGTAGCAATCAAAAACTTCCATCTAATCAATCCCCGCGAGTTAGTTCCTCGTTCAGGCTTGACAGCCCGTATAAGACACCTCGGGCAATTGCACAAAGGCAAGCTAATCAAGCAAAAAGGCAATTATCTCTTCGTCTTTGATAAATCAGTCAAAGCTCTAGCCGAAGGGCAATCAATAGTTATCTACCATAAAAACGAGCTAATTGGCGGTGGAGAGATCTCCAATGTCTCTTGAAGAGACTTGGAGAGACTGAGATAGCAATCTCAGGATAAGACTTAAATAGAAAGTTTTCCTTCAAATTTCATGAAATTTGACGAACTTGTAAAAGAAAGAAAGAGCGTTCGTTCATTCAAGAACAAGACAGTTGCATTTGGCGATATTCTCGAGGCAATAGACTGCGCACTGCAGGGCCCATTTGCCGGAAATACTAACAACATCAAATTTGTAATAGTTGAAGAGCCAAAAACAATCAAGCAGCTTGCAAAGCATGCTAACCAAACCTGGGTTAATGAAGCAAGTGCAGTGATAGTAGTCTGCTCAGATGAAACAAACCTTACAAACCAATATGGCGAGCGCGGCAAGGATTATTCAAGACAGCAGGCAGGCGCAGCCATAGAAATAATTCTTCTCAAGCTGACTGAATTGGGCATAGGTTCGTGCTGGGTTGGAGCTCTTTCATATGACGTAGTCAAGCAAGTTCTTAAGATTCCAGACCACATCCATATTGAAGCAATGATTCCGGTTGGCTACGAAAAAGGCAATGCAAAAAAGCCAAGGAAGCAGGAATTAGAGACAGTTCTCAGATGGGAAAACTGGAAAACAAACAAGCGCCCCGCAATCTTCTCAGAAGCCCCAGCCTATAAGGAATAAATAAAAGATGGAATGGTATGTTTTAGCATTAATCTCCGCTTTGTTTTCAGCATTCGCGGCAATTCTTGAAAAAAAGATTCTCTTCAAGCAGCACCCAATCTCATTCACATTTATACTCTCTTTATTCAACCTCGCCCTTGCTTCTTTATTTTTATCATCGTTTGACATTAGTTCAATCGCTCTTTCGCCCCTTCTTGTCTTGTTACTAAAATCAGTTCTTAATGCAATAGCCTTCCTTATGGTTATGTACGCAATAAAGAATCTTGAATTATCTGAATGTCTCCCTCTTCTTGTCTTAACTCCAGGGCTTATAGCAATCTTCGGCTTTATCTTCCTTGGAGAAGCCCTAACACTGATGCAAATTTCAGGATTAGTGTTGTTAATTGCTGGAATTTATGTTCTTGGGCTTGAAGACAAGCAAAAACTCTTCGAGCCATTCAAGAAACTTGTTAAAATAAAAGCATATAGATTCATCTTCCTTGCGTTGGTGCTATTCACCGCAACTTCTCTTATGGATAGATTTATTCTAACAAGGCAAAAGCTTGTTCCGGAGGCATTCATGTTCTATCAGCATCTCTTCTTTGCGGCAATTTTCCTTATTATCTTCCTCTTCAGCAAAGACAAGATTGTTAATTTCAGGAAAAACATCAAACTATCCTGGTCCCTTATCATCTCGCTCGCAGTAATCACAATAATCTACCGTTATACAGAAATCCTTGCTGTAAAAGGTGCTCCTGCAACAGCCCTTGCAATAGTTCTCAAGCGTCTCTCTGTTCTTTTTGCAGTAATTATCGGCGGAAGACTCTTCAATGAAAAGCACCTCATTAGGAAGGCAATAGCGACAGTTATATTAATAGCAGGAGCAGTATTGATAGTATGAAAAAAGAGCGCGTTGTCGGCGGAGTTCCAGAATTAGAAGAAGCCCTAAAAAAGAAGGAAAAACTTGTTGCAATGCTCGCTCCCTGCTTTGTTGCCCAGTTTGATTATCCTGAGATTATTACCCAGCTCCAAGATTTGGGCTTTGACAAGGTTGTAGAATTAACTTTTGGGGCAAAGCTTGTCAATCATGAATACCATAAGATTCTAAAGAAAGATGGTGAGAAGCATTTCTTAATCTCATCTGTCTGCCCTGGAAGCGTCTCAACAATAAGAAATCAGTTTCCTCAATTTGAGAAGAACCTAATCTGCGTCTATTCTCCGATGATTGTGACTGCAAAAGTCTGCAGGAAAGAATATCCGAAGCACAAGACAGTGTTCATGTCTCCCTGCAACTTCAAGAAGGAAGAAGCTAAAACAACAAAGGATGTTGATTTTGCAATAGGAATGAATGAGCTTCAGATTCTCTTTGACAAGTACAAAATAAATCCAAGGAAGGCAAAAAATCATCCAAAATTCGACCTTTTCATGAATGAATACACAAAAATCTATCCTCTTGCAGGCGGACTGGCAAAAACAGCCCATGTAAAGCAAATCCTGAAGGAAGGAGAAAGCAAATCAATAGACGGCATAGCAAATGTCATTGCCTTCCTGAAAAATCCTGATAAAAAAGTCAAATTCCTTGATGCTAATTTCTGCATTGGCGGCTGCATAGGCGGTCCCCTCCTCACACAAAATAGAACCCTCGAAGAAAAAAAGAAGCGCGTCCTTGAATATGTTCATAAAGCTCTCCACGAATCCATACCAAAAGGAGAAATGGGAGTTCTGAAGAGAGCAAAAGGGATAAAAATTAACTTTTAGGTTTCTTCGCCTCTCTCTCCCTTAATTCCATTCTCATTATCTTCCCTGAATGTGTTTTTGGCAAGCTTGGAACAAAATCAATAAGCTTTGGATATGCATGCCCCGCATAATCTTTCTTCACAAAAAGAGATAATTCCTCTTTCAATTTATCATCTCCAATAAATCCTTTGTTCAAAACAACAAAAGCCTTGATTATCTCGCCTTTTGCAGGATCAGGCACACCAATAACAGCAGATTCATGAACAGCTTTGTGCTTCAAGAGGATATTTTCTATTTCCAGAGGCGAAACTCGCTCTCCAGATGTCTTTATTATGTCATCTTTTCTTCCCAAAAAGAAGAAATATCCCTCTTTATCCCTTGTGGCTCTATCATTTGTCTTGAACCATCCTTTATCAAAATAAGATTTATACATTGCCTCGTGCTTGTAAATTCCAGTCATCATTGAGGGCCAGCCAGCTTTCAATTCCATCATCTCACCCTTGATTTTTGCAGTTATTCCCGGCAGAGTTTTTCCAATTGAACCAATTTTCTTTTTCATCCCCTTCCAATTGGCAATAACCATTGCTCCTGTCTCGCTCTGCCAGTATGTGTCATTGATTTCTACTCCGAGCTTTTTATAATGCTCATAAATTGTCTTTGGCAGAGCTTCTCCGACGCTGCAAATGTTCCGAACACCTCGCAAATCCTCTTTCCTTACCACGTTTTTTAACATTTTCAAGGCAGTTGGTGCAGTGTAAATCACATTTATCTTATGCCTTTTCATAAAATTAATCCAAACTCGTGCATCAAAGTGAGATTCAAGCACATAATTCGTGCATCCAATTGAAAGAGGCGCAATAATCCCATAAACACTTCCAGTAACCCAAGCCGGATGCGCTGTGCACCAATACTTGTCCAAAGGTTTTAAGTCAAGCACCTTTTTCGCTGTGAAATGCTGCTGAACAAGCGCTTGATGAGCTATCTCAACCCCGGCAACAGGTGTTCCAGCAGTCGAAGAAGTAAATATCATGACAGCAGTATCTTTCCTCTTTGTTGCAGCTGTCGGGAATCTTGTAACCATTTTCCCGATTTGCTTTTTATAGGATGGAGAATCAACAACAAGAATATGTTTCAAGCTTTTAACCCTCTTTTTCACATCCCTAGGAACTCGCTTGAAGAGTTCTTTATTTGTAATAAGCACATTTGCATCTCCTCTCTCAAGTCTGAGCATTAATCCATCTTCCTGGAAAGCCTCAAACAATGGAGCAGCAATGCTTCCCTGCTTAATTGTGCCCAAAAACGAAATATACATCTCAGGAACCTTGGGCAAGAATAAGAAAACCCTTGACTTCTTTCTCACTCCAAGATTCTTGAGTAGATTTGCAAACTTGTTCACTTCCTGCCTTAATCTTCCATAGCTTAAGCCCAATTTCCTGCCAGAATCATCTTCAAATTCAAATGCAACCCTGTTAGGGCTAAGCACCGCATGCCTGTCAACGCAGCTGTCTATGATATTCATTCCGTCCCTTCTGATAATGACATCTTTCTCAGCTTTTTTCCATATTTTGTTCATTTTGACACCCTTGCTTTTTTCTTTACAACCAACCTAGAACCTTTTCTGTAGTTAATTCCACATTTATTCCAAGCAATAACAGGCAGAAGATGAGATAACAATTGCTCAGCAGTCATCCTTCGCACAACACCATTTGTAATCTGTACCCAGCCCCTCTTGTCCTTTTTGTATGCCTGCTTCCAGCCACTTTTAGTGACAAGATAGATAATGCACTCGTTATTTTTCATCCCTTTTCACTCCTTACAACCAACAACTTCACGATATATTTAAATATGTCGAGGGATTTTTTGCCTTAAGAGGTGCAAATGAAGATTAATATTCTAATAGAGGGACATGCTGGGCAGGGCCCTAATGCTCTGGCTAAAATTATAGGTTCTATCCTCGTCAAATGCGGCTATTACGCTTTTATTTCAAGGGATTATGGCTCATACATTAGGGGAGGGCATAACTCAAACACCCTCACTATCTCAGATGAGCCAATAATGTCAAATTCATCAGATATTGACATAGCTGTTTTCCTTGAAAGAAATATAGAGACAAAAGAGCCGCGCAACCTGAAAGAATCATGCATAATAATAGACAATCCAGTTGAGAAGAACATGTATTTTGCCGGCAGGCTTGTGAAACTTTTTGGCTTGGATTTCAAGCTCCTTGAGTCAGAATTAAAAAATTTGAGGGATTTTGAAGAGAATATCAAAGAAGCGGCAAAAGGATACGAGCAGGGTGTTCCAAACATGCCCCTAAAAGTTCTAAAGAAAAAGCTTGAATTTCTCGATGGCGCGCAGGGCATTGCCGAAGGCGCAATACGCTCTGGCTTGGATGTCTATTTTGGTTATCCGATGACACCAGCAACAACAGTCATGATGGAGCTTGCAGAAAAGCAAATAGAAAACAATCACATGGTTATTGAAGTTGAAGGTGAAATAGCAGCAATCAATGCATCAATAGGCTCTGCAATAACAGGAGCAAAAGCAATGACAGGCTCTTCAGGCGGAGGTTTTGACTTGATGACAGAAGCGTTAAGCATGGTTGGACAAGCAGAAGTCCCTCTTGTTATTTATTTAGCACAAAGAGTGGGCCCAGGCACAGGCTCAGCAACATATACTGAGCAAGCAGACCTTAATCTTGCCCTAAATGCAGGACATGGGGAATTTCCCCGCCTCGTTGTTGCAGCAGGAGACCCAATAGAAGCAGCAGAGCTCACATCACAGGCATTTTACTTCTCTCAAAAATACAAAATACCTGCGCTGATTCTTTCAGACAAGCATCTTGCAGAAAGCGGGTATACAGTTGACAAGAAACCAGAAATAGTAAAATCAGAAAAATACATCAAACTGGCAAAATTCACAAGCTACGAGCACGATAAAGATGCAACTGTTACAGATAATGCGGAGTTATTAATAAAAAATGCAGAATCAAGAATGGAAAAAGCAAAATATATTGCCTGTGATTCAAAAAAGTTTGAAACATTCAAGGTTTATGGAAAAAAGAAGAGCAAGAACCTTGTTTTGTTCTGGGGCTCAACAAAAGGCGCTGTCCTTGATGCAATAAAAGATACAGATATCAAAGCTCTGCAAGTCTTGTACATGGAACCATTTCCAGAAGAGATGAAACTTGAACTATACAAAGCAAAAAACATAATGATTGTTGAGAATAACTCAACCTCGCAGCTCGCAAACCTCATTGCAAGCAAGACATGCATAAGAATCGACGACAAAAACAAGATTTTAAGATATGACGGGCGTCCTTTCCTGGCTGATGAACTTGAAAAAGAAATCAAGAAGAGGCTGATAAAATGAAACTCAGAACAAAAAGGCTTATATTAAGGCCAGTAACAAAGAAAGATGTTGCAGATTTAGCTAAAAGCCTGAACAATCTGAATATTTCAAGATGGATTGTGCCCATGCCTCATCCCTACAAAAAGAAGGATGCAGTATGGTGGATTAACAAGCAGATAAAGGAGCATAAATCAAAAGAAAGAACAGATTATACCTTCGTGATAGAGCTAAAACCAAACAAAAGGCTGATTGGCGCAGTTGGTGTTTTTGGGTTTGACAAGAAGAAAGTAAAAGGGGAGCTGGGTTATTGGCTTGATGAAAATCATTGGCAAAAAGGCATTATGTCTGAAGCAGTCAAGGCAGTTATTAATTTTGCATTCAATAAATTAAAGCTGAAAAGGCTTGTAATTCCTGCGTTTGCAGGAAATCCAGGTTCGAATGCAATTGCAAAGAAATTTGGATTCGTGCATGAAGGAAAACTAAGACAGCATGCTCACTGCAAGGCAACAGGAAAGATACATGACGAGAATATCTGGGGATTATTAAGAGAAGAATGGAGGATGAAATGACAGACGCAAACCTTAACACAAAAGCAAAGCCAACCTGGTGTCCTGGATGCTATAATTTCCAGATACTTGCAGGCGTGAAAACTGCAATAGGCAAGCAGCTGGCAACAAATAAAGCAAAAAAGGATGATTTTGCCCTTGTTTCTGGGATTGGCTGCCATGCCAAGCTGTTTGACTACATTAATTTGAATGGCATTAACACTTTGCATGGAAGAGTCCTGCCAACATGCCTTGGTATTAAGGTTGGAAATCCCAATCTTCAGGTTCTTGGATTTTCAGGAGATGGAGATGCCTATGCAGAAGGAATGGAGCACCTTATTCACGCAGCGAGATATAATGCAGACATAAAATATATTGTTCATGACAACCAAGTCTTTGCCCTCACAGTTGGACAGCCAACACCAACCACAGAACTCGGATTCAAAGACAAAACAACTCCTCTTGGCGTCAAGTTGAAACCAATCAACCCGATAAAGCTCATGCTCACAGCAGGAGCTTCTTTTGTTGCAAGAGTTTTTGCAGATGCTTCCCAGGTTGAATGGGTTCTTGAGTCTGCTTTGCAACATAAGGGATTTGCATTCATAGAAATCATGCAGCCCTGCCTTGTCTTCCATCCAGACATCGGAGTTAAAGATAAAACCTATTCTCTTGAAGAAAAAGGGCACAACAAAACCAGCATGGAAGAAGCATTGAAAAAGGCAGAAGAGTTCGATTACAACAAAGTTAATAAGATTCCATTGGGAATATTTTACCAGGAAGAACGCGAAACCTTTGAGGAAAAATGGCCTCAGCTTAAAGCTCTTAAGGACAAGAAAATATCCTGGAGAGATATAAAACGATAGGAGGAAAAATGAAAATAACTCTTGACAAGAAGAAATGCATCGGATGCGGAGCCTGTGCAGCCTGCTGCCCTGAAGTTTTTGAAATGAAAGGCGGAAAGGCAAATCCAAAAGTCAGGGAAAGCGATTTGCCTTGTGTGAAGCAGGCAGCAGATGGCTGTCCTGTAAAGGCAATAACACTCAAATAAAATGGACATAGCAAAAGAAGTTTATACAAAAAATGTAATTGAGCATGCAATGCACCCAAGAAATCGTGGGGAAATGAAAAACCCCGACGGTAAAGGCATAGGCGGCTCTCCATGCGGCGATTTGATGGAATTCTACATAAAAGTTAGAAAAAAGAAAATTAAAGGAAAGACAGTTGCATATCTCAAGGATGTAAAATATGAGACAATGGGCTGCGCAGCAGCAATTGCAACAGCCTCTGTAACAAGTGAGCAGGCAAAAGGCAAGACTCTTGAGCATGCCAAGAAAATAACCTGTAAGCAAGTCATGAAAATCCTTGGCGGCTTGCCGCATGTGAAACATCATTGCTGCGAGCTCACAAACAGCGCTCTCCAGAATGCCATTAAAGACTGGGAAAACAGGAAAAAATGAGCAAAAATTCAGAAATAGCAGCTATTTTCTATGAGATGTCAGAGATTCTTGAAATGCAGGGAGTTGCCTGGAAACCAAGAGCCTATTTGCAGGCTGCAATGACAATAGAAGCATTAAAGCAACCAATTGAAGAATTATACAAAGAGGGAGGAATAGAAAGACTGGAACAAATTCCAGGAGTTGGAGAGGCAATTGCAAAAAAAACAGTCGAGTTCTTGAAGACAGGAAAAATTAGCGAGCATCGGGAGTTGTTGAAAACAATTCCAAAGCACATGATAGAATTAATGCGTGTCCCAGGACTTGGTCCGAAGAAAATCAAGAAACTAAACAAGATTCTAGGAATAAAAAATATAAAACAGCTGGAAAAAGCAGCAAAAGCCCACAAGATAGCAAAATTAGAAGGCTTTGGAGCACAGTCCGAGCGCGATATTCTTGAAAATATCAGCCTCTCCAAGCAATCAAAAGACAAAATTTCTCTCAATGAAGCAAGAAACGCAGTGGATAAGATTATTTCTCAATTAAAGAGGCTAAAAGAAGTAAAAAAGATTGAAGTCGCAGGCTCAACAAGGAGAAAAAGGCAATTTATTCGTGATTTGGACATTCTTGCCTCCTCAAATCAGCCAAAGAGAGTAATTGATGCATTTGCCAGCCTCAATGATGTGCAAAAAATACTTGCAAAAGGCGAAACAAAAGCCACAGTCATCTTGAAATCAGGGATACAAGCAGACATCCGAGTCCTGAAACCAGAATCCTGGGGAGCAGGCTTGTTCTATTTCACAGGCTCAAAGAACTATAACATCGCCACAAGGAAAATAGCCATAAAGAAAGGCTTCAAGCTCAGCGAATATGGCTTGTTTGATAAGAAAACAGGAAAAATGGTTGCAGGAAAGACAGAAGAGGAAATAACCCGCGTTCTTGGAATAAAGCTTCCGAAGCCCGAAGACCGCGATATTTAGCCCTAATCTAAAGGCTTAAATATATGTAATTCTATAGTAGTGACATGACTACGCCTGAACAAGAAAAGTCTATGATTGGTGAGGCTGAGGCACTTGCAAGACTTGCTGGTAGAAATGCAGTAATCCAAAAGTATGATGAATCTTACAAATATGCTGAAAAAGCGCTGGAGCTAGATCCCAACAATGCGATAGCAAACGCACTTAAGGGATTAGGTCTGGTTACGATGGGCAAAAGGAATCAAGCTGTGTCTTACCTCAATCGCGGGCTAGAATTTGAACATACTTCTTCTAATAGAAGATTTGTGTTCGCAACCGAGATGCTAGCTGCAATGCAAATAGAGGATTTCCCCCTGGCAGAAAAATTTGCAAGAAAGGCTTTAGAGCTATCTAACGGAGACTATCTAATTGAGGCACATAGCAATCTGGGAGTGGTCTTGAGTCAATTGGACAACAAACTTGACGAAGCCGAGTCTCACTTGGAAATCGCGTTGAAGTCCAATCCGAATGATTCTAACTCAAATTGTACTATGGCACACGTGTGCCGCAAGAAAAAAAATCTGCCTAAGGCAAAGGATTACTTCGAAAGAGCTATGGTTGGAGATTATCCAAATGGAGGATATCATCTGGGATATGCGACCGTGCTTTTTGATATGGGGGATCATGCCAATGCGCTGAGAGAAGCCCTTTTGGCGACTTGTTTTGGAGTAGATAAAGTAACAACAGTAAGGGCGTATAAAGCTGGGGCAGATATTAAAAGTATAGTGCGTTCATTTGAGGACCAGGGGTTGTTATATGATACTCTTGAAGACATGGTGGAAGGAAGAATTAAATCTCCCCTCGAACAAAAGTGTGATGCGCTGTTAAGCAAGGAGGAAAGAGACAGAATCTCCTATAGAAGCAGGCTTGAAGCGGCAGTTATGCTCCTGCCGATTGTTGAAAGAGAAAAGCTTCGCAAACTTTATAACAAAGTAATTGACCTAATAAGCAAAATTCCCGATTTTGAAAGCAAACTAAATGAAAATAAAGAAGCAGGTGGCACCAACTCTATCAAGAGGCACTCGGCAGACTATGCTATGTTTAATGTTGGATGGATATTGAAAACAGCAAGCCAGGACACTCGTGGCAAGGTTAGAAAATTCTTTGATAGCCTACTCGGGAGGGAGCTTACTGGACAGGAATCTTTAAATCAAGAGTATCTTGCGACAGAATTTGTCGGATCCGCCTGCAAAGATGCAAAAAGAAATGTTGTTG
>CAYGYN010000074.1:0-5747 GCA_964354195.1 Candidatus Woesearchaeota archaeon
GAAAAATGCAAGAATTACAAGCGTCCATTTAAGCTTTGTATTGAAGCTTAGCTTTTTCTCCTCAGGGTGCTTCACCTCTGGCAGATTATATAATATGCTTTTCAGATCCATTATTTCTATGTCTTAAAATAGGTATATAAATCTAATTAGGAATAAGATAAATAAGCTTAAAAGTCTGTAATATTATATAATGAAGAGGATAAAATGAAAAAGAGCTTGTTGTTTATGGCACTATTGATTGGAATAGTTATTATTTTATCAGGGATTGCAAGTGCAGGGTCATTGGCATCTATGTATGAGAACTGCGCGAGCAGAGGAGGATGGATTTACACCGGCACTGGTGGTACAGGCAGCACTATCTGCAGCAATAATAAAATGACTTGCAGTACAGGATATAATGCCCAGTATGACATTTATGCATGCGGTAACACTGCAGCTAATGCATGCTGCTTACCGACTTCTTCTACTAATACAGTTATAACTAAATCTGAAAGCAGCTGCACAAGAAGTTGCCCGTCTGGAACATTGTTTGGCCCTGCTTCGGGTTGTAATAGTCTTAACCCTTGCAAATGCAGTATCGGATGTTGCAGCGGGGGAACATGTTATGTTGGAGGTTGCTACTATCAGTGGACATGCAGCTGCACGAGCAATTGCCCAAGCATTGGTGTTAGAGAATGCACGGGAACAAGCGGAGGATATCCAACAAGAAGGCAGTGCACTGTAGTTTATACTGATAGAATATACAACTGCGCGCAATGGCAGAATCTAGCATCTTGCACTAGGGCAGGAGATGTTTGTTACAGGGGAGATTGCTGCACACCAAGTTGGACTCCTGATGTATCAACTGTATGCTCCGGACAGGCATTTACACAGACGAGCAATTGCGGAGGTTCAAGAACTGCTGTCGGAACAAAACCGGTTGTTAATGGGGGGTGGAGTGCATGGAGTGCGTGGGGCGCGTGTGTTGGAGGGCAGCAAACGAGAATAAGAACATGCACTAATCCTGCGCCGCAGTGCGGCGGTGCTAATTGCACAGGAGCCGCAATTGAGACACAGGGGTGCTGCTCAAACCCATGTGGTATGCCGGGAAGCAGAAGTTGCATTACCAGCACAACATTAGGTTTATGCTACATTGTAACAGTCAACAGCACTACTGTATGCGGCAATCTTTCAACAACGCCCTGCCCTTATGGGTGCACTATAATTCCGCCGGACTATGCTGTATGCAATGCATGCCAGCCTAACTGGCAACCAAGCTCTGTGAACTACTGCACAATTGAAAACTTTACACAGACAGATGGGTGTGGAAATACACGAAGCATTGCCGGAACAAAAGACTGCTGCAAGTTCAAGTCCGCTGCCTGGAACCAAACAAGTACATTGCTTGGCGATAATGTAATTATGAACTCGACGGGCATAAACTGCTCTGATAATGAAAAAGTAAATATAACCATCTACAATTCACTTAACTCCAAGATAGCAGAATTTAATTTGACAATTCTTGATAACAAATCAATTCAGGAATGGAGCGTAGTTGCTGCAGCAGGAAATTATTATTTTAATATAACTCTCGCATCCAACCACTCAATAACTCTAAATAGCAGCATATTGATGGTAAGCGTGCCTTCTGGCCAGACTTGTAATAATGGCATTAGAGAAGGCACAGAACAATGTGATAAAACAGACCTTAATGATAAGAATTGTACTACGCAAGGATTTACAGGAGGAACATTAAAATGTTATAGTGATTGCACGTTCAACACAACAGGATGCACTTCTGCGCCCGTGATAAATACATGCGAGGAATATGGTAACAATCGGGCAGGTTGTGAGGGCTCTGATGCCCAAATTATTGCACAAAGCGATGGCCGTTGCACAACAGGAAAAGTGTGCGGGTGCTATTGGAACGGAGCCGCATGCCAATGGTCCTTTACTGCGAGCCAGGGAGAGTGCAATTATCGATGCGTAAAAACAGTCCTAAATGAAAGTAAATGTGATGATGTTAGCGGTATGAAAACCGTGACTCTCAAAGCAGATGTTGTGCCTATATTACCAAGCACAACTGCCCAATGCATGGGAGTAACTGATTGTGCTGGCGGAACATTGGAAGCGCCTTGCGGGCTTATAACTGCAAGTTTGCCGTTCTTTGGATGGATAAATTTTGCAATCGCTTTGCTGGCGATAACAATTTTGTATATTTATTCAAGCAGATATAAATAAACTTAAAAGTCTGAAGAACAGTACAATATTATGGTAAAAAGAGAGATTGTTCTTATTGCCTTGATTTTATTCATTATCAGTTCTGCGATAGTTAGTGCAAATACTCGCACATGGGTCCAGTCGGATGCACATTGCGCCCCAAGCACAATGTGCGGAATAAATGCCGTATCCTCCCCTATTTCACCATGTACAACAACCATTCCATGCAGGGCTGAGACTCCAAGTCTGCCTTTCTGTTGCATTAATGACTGCCTTGCAGGAGGGGGCACATATTCTGTATATTGCACGTGCACTGATTTATGCAGCACTCCAGGCGAAATAATCTGCAGCGGACAAAGTTATAATCAATGCGAATTAGGCGGCGGGGGTGCAAATCCTCATTGTTATGGCTGGGCTCTGCATAGTTGTTCCAGCGGATATACCTGCAAGAATGGGGCGTGCACTCGATGCGCAGATGAATGCAGTTTTATTGTTGCATACCTGTGCGGAACAGGAACTAATGCTACGAAATTTAAAAACTGCAGAGATATAAATGGCGACGGATGTTATGAATGGAACAGCATATGGACTGATTGCCCTTCAGCAAGACCTTTTTGTATTCGTGGGGGAGAGGTTCCGATATGCTGTCAGTATAACTGCTCTGTTGGACAGACAGACTGCAGGATAAATTCAGGGGTGGCTCAGAACGGAACCTGCGTAGATCTTGGCTGCCCGACGTGGATATGGAGCAATTGCTCTTCAGGACAAAATGCGTGCTCAAATGGGCAGTGCACAACAACTTGCACAGACACGACATGGACTTGGGATAGTGGAATTGGCCAAAGCCAGGTTTGCATAGGGCAGAATGCAACAAGAACAAGCAATTGCGGCACTAAACAACAGTTTGCCGGAACAAAGAACTGCTGCAAATTAACAAAGGCTTCGTGGGCAAACACAACTGCAACTGTCTTGACAGGAACAGCAATAAACATGACTGTCAATGGAACAGACTGCGGCAATGGCGAAAAGATTAACTTTACAATTTACAGGCAGAACCTTGGAATTAATCAAACAATTGCATATGTAAATGCTGTTCTGATTGGCAACACAACTATACAAAACTTTACAATCCCCCTTCTTGCAGCCAATTATTCATTTAATGTTTCTCTGGCTTTCAATATATCTGTTTTCGTGAAAGATGGATTACTTGTAGTTGTATCTCTTCCTCCTTCTCCATCTTGCGGGAATGGTTCAATTGACGCTGGAGAGGATTGTGATTACAGAGCAATCCCTGAAGTTAAACCAACAGATACATGCGGCAGCAAAGTGCCAGGAACTACAGGAACATTGAAATGCTATAATGATTGCACATTCAACACAACTGGATGCACTTCTGGGCATGTGCCAACCTGTGCAGATTATGGGGCTACCACCTGCAATGATGTCACTGATTTAACAATTATTTCTGCTTCGTTTGGATATGAACTTGGAAAAGATTGCAAATGTCAGTGGCAGAGCGGTGCATGCGGGGTTTCATGTGTCAATAAAATCGGAGCTTGCAGTTATCGATGCGTAAAAACAGTCACACATGAGGACACGTGTAATGATGCGACAGGCATGAAAATAGTAGATATTAACGCGCAAGTTGTACCTCTAACGGCTGCCCAATGCCCCATTCAAACCGAGGTATGTAAGACTGGGTCAATAGAAGCACCTTGCGGCTTAATAACTGCAAGTTTGCCGTTCTTTGGATGGATAAATTTTGCAATCGCATTGTTAGCAATAACTGCAGGGTATTATATTTATAATAAAAAATTAAATTAATTAAGAATTACTTTTTCTTTGCAGGTTTTGCTATTGGTTTCTCTTCTTTAACTTTATCCATGACACCTAACTCCTGTGATGTCACCTTCACTTTAGATTCTTCATCTTCCTGCTTTTCCAACTCAAGAGTTCCGCCTGCATCCTTGATTTGTGCTATTGCTTGCTTTGATGCTGCGCTGGCTTTCACAGAGATTTTTGCATTCAAGCCGCCTGAGGCAAGAAGCTTATAGCCCTTGAGATTGAATTCGAAGCCTCTTGGAGTCTGCTTTGCTATTCCTTGCTTGACAAGAGAATCAAATCTTCTTATCAGCTCAGAAAGATTTATTGTCCTGAGTTGCGGACGGACTTTGCCTCTTCTCAAGGCTTTGTCTCTGCCGAAATATTCAGGACCATATAGGTTCATAATAAGGGATTTCTTCTGGTTTTCTGAGCCCGACATTCCTACTCCGCCTTTATTGCCCAAACCTCGAGTTCTCTTCCTATGTCCTCGGAAGTGAGTTTGTGAGCCGCGATACCTTGTGTTTTTCTTCCTTTTCTTGAGTTTCATTACAACATCCTCCTTACCAAATCATTAATCTTGCTGCCATTGTCTCCGAGAATACCTTTTGGAAAATGAATCTTTGACTTTATGCCGCCCCTTGGAGGATGCAGCCTGAAGTAGGGCTTTATTCCTGCCTTGTCAATGCCTTCTGCTCCTATTATTTCAGCAGCCCTCTTGTAATCAACTCTCTTCTTGTCCAAAGAAATTCCTCTCTTTGAAATCAATAACTCGAGTGTTGCCTTGTCGATTGGACCGTAAGCAACAAAATTCCTAATCAACTGCAAAAGATTCTTGTTTCCTTCTGTTTCCTTGAGCAAAATTGCTGAGTATTTCTTTCTCAGATGCATCCTGAAGAGAGTTTCATTCATACCTGAGAGCATTTCCACCAATCCTGAAATTCTTATTACCAATATCATAGTTTCATCCTATTTGTTTTCTTCAAAGCATCAATGCATGCATTTGCGAAATTAAACACGGTGCGAGTCTGCCCTTTTGTCATGCTGTAAACATCTTCTATTCCTGCGAGCCTAAGAATCTTTTTGCATTCATCGCCGATAACCAGGCCCGAGCCTCGAGGAGCTGGCAATAATTTCAATCTAACTGAGCCGCACTTGCCCTCAACTACGAAAGGAACTGTGTGAGGCTTTGAGCCGGGGGCTTCTTTTGTCTCAAAACCGCGAATTACTTTTATCAGATTGATTTTTGCAAGCCTTGTGGCTTTTGCCCTTGAGGGCAGGGTTTCTTTTGCCTTGCCCATTCCAATGCCAACATGCCCATTCTTGTCGCCAACTACAGCCATGCATGAGAATGAAGTGACATTGCTTTCCATTGTCTTCTTCTGGGTTTGTCTCCATGCTCTTCGCTTTCCTCCGCCGAACTTGCCTTTTGCCTGCCCTATTGAGAGCAAGTCAATTTCAAGCTTAAGAAGCAAATCAACTATTTCCGGCTCAAGTATTTTCTTGTGCTCTTCGAGAATCTTGTCAATATCCTTCTCTTTTCCTGCACGGACTAACTTTCCAAGTTCTGTTTTCGGAACCCAGGAAGCAAGTGCCTGTTTCTGCCTCTCTTTTTCCATGTCCGCCCTGCTTAATCTCTCAGGCCTTATAGTGATTGGAAGCTCCTCTGTTTTTTCTGAGATAACTATTTCTTTCTCAACTTTTTCCAATTCTTCAGGTGTTGCTTC
>CAYGYN010000075.1:0-4517 GCA_964354195.1 Candidatus Woesearchaeota archaeon
TATTTACGATTTATCAAAGGAAATAAACTACGAATCCAACCAAGTCATAGATTATGGAATTTACAAGTCAATTCCAGGAGAAAAGACTTCAAGTTATCTTGGGAACCTCACTGCTTATTATGTGGCTGCTTCTCCAGGAACAGAACTTCTGGTAGTTCATGGTAATGCGACTAACATGTCAGCCACATTCTATGGGGAAAATCCATCAGGGCTTGTTGGGTTAAATACAGGGGGAGGAACTTCAGGAGTAGACGTGCTTGTGCAATCTACCTCAATACTAGAAACAAAAGTTGAAGGAACAAAAATAATAGTCTGGCTAAATAAGACAGCAAATGAGCATACAGATTTCCAATTAAAGCCAGGCGAGAATTTTTACCTGATTTTGCAGAAGCAGAAAGGAGGCGAAACACTTGTTGCACATTAATAAAAAAGCAGTTAGTGAAGTTGTAGGATATACTTTGTTGATTATCATTGCCTTGGGATTGAGTGTTATGGTATACGCCTTCCTAAAAGTCTATCTTCCAAAAGAAACATTACAATGCGAGGAAGACACTGCGCTGATTGTGCAGGATGCAGCCTGTTCTTTTTCTTCAACATACTCGGAGCTAAATGTAACTCTCATTAATAAGGGATTATTCAAGGTTGATGCAGCATACATCAGGCTCGGAAACCTCTCTCAGAAAGTCAAAGCACAGATTAATAAAAATCATACAGAATTGTACGGTGCAAACAATGCAATTGGCTTGAATCCTGGTGAATATTTCTCAACATCTTATGATGTGACTTTTGCAGTTTCAATAGCAGGCAGTTATATTCTCGAGGTGCAGCCAGCAGTCTATCAGGGAAGAAGAATTGTTCTCTGCGATAAGGCAATAATCACCCAGCCAATAGAGTGTAAATAAATCACAACAATCTATAAATAATTTCTTTTTGCTAACTTTTTTATGAAATTTGCCCATTTAGGTGATTGCCATCTAGGCGGATGGCGGCAGCCCGAGTTAAAAGAGCTGAATTTCAAGAGTTTCCAGTATGCAATAGATGAATGCATTAAAGAGCGCGTGGATTTCATCCTTATAGCGGGGGATTTATTTGATTCAGCTTATCCGCCAATTGATATTTTGAAAGATACATTCAGGGAATTTCGAAGGCTTAGAGACGTGGGAATTCCTGTTTTTATTATAGCAGGAAGCCACGATTACTCGGCAGCAGGAAAAACCTTTCTTGATGTCTTGGAAAAGTCAGGATTCTGTAGGATAGTTTCATTGTTTGAGGAAAAAAATGACAAAATAATTTTGCAACCCACTATTTATAACAACTGCGCAATTTATGGTTATCCTGGTAAGAAATCCAACATTGAAGTTGATGAGATAGCAAGAATAAAACTGCAGGAATCGCCCGGGCTCTTCCAGATTCTGATGCTGCATACAGCAATCAGAGATGCAATTGGAAATATTCCAATCAAGGCAGTTGACCATCGGGCGCTTCCCCGAGTAGACTATGTTGCTCTTGCCCATTTGCATATAAATTACAGCAGGGACAATGTTACCTATTCCGGCCCGATATTTCCCAACAATATCTCCGAGCTTGAGGAGCTGAAAGGGGGCTCTTTCTATATAGTTACGAACGGAATTGCAAGAAAGAGAGATATTCGCCTGAAGGAAGTCATTATATTTAATATAGAAATAAAAAACGCGCTGAATGCAACAGAACAAATTCTTTCTCTCTTGAGGAAAGAAAATCTTCGGGATAAGATAATCATCCTCAAGCTGTATGGTGTTCTTGAAGTTGGTAAAAGCTCAGATATAGACTTCATGAAGATAGAGAATTATTCAAAGAGTGAGGGTGCTTTTTCCATATTAAGGAGCACAACAAAACTCCATCTTTCAGAGCCTGAAGTAAAGCTCGAAGTTCTGGATTCCACACAGCTTGAAGCCCAGATAATAAAGAAATTTGAAGAGACCAATCCTAATAAGTTCAATTTTCTGATACCTTCTCTGATAAAATCTCTGCAGATAGAGAAGGTAGAAGATGAGAAACTTGCAATTTTCGAAGAGAGGTTGATTTCCGAGGTAAAAAAAATACTGCAAATATGAAAATAAAAAGAATAAAGCTGAAAAACATAAGGAGTTATGAGAATCAGGAGATAGACTTCCCAGAAGGGTCTCTTCTTCTCTCAGGAGATATAGGTTCTGGAAAGACGTCTATACTGCTCGCCATAGAATATGCTTTATTTGGCTTGCAGCCGGGGCAAAAAGGCTCTGCTCTTTTAAGAAATAACGCTCATCTTGGAGAAGTTATTCTTGAGATGGAAATAGACGGCAAGAATATAATTATCGAAAGGAGATTGAAAAGGGAAACAAAGTCAGTGAGCAATGATTATTCCGCCATAATCATAGACGGCGAGAAAATAGAATCATCAGTTACTGAATTAAAGACAAAAATTCTTGGTTTGCTGCGCTATCCCCCCGAGTTTATAAAGAAAAACAATCTCCTCTATAGATATACCGTCTATACCCCTCAGGAGCAAATGAAGCAGATTATTCTGGAGGATCCTGAAGTTAGACTAAACATCCTAGGATACGTCTTTGGCATAGACAAATACAAGAGAACGCGGGAAAATTTATCAATCCTTCTTAATAGGCTGAAAGAAGATTCAAAACTTCTGCAACTGGAGATAAAATATCTCGATGAAGAGCGCGCAAAGCTTGAATCTACAAAGAATCTGCTCCTTGATTTGCAGACAAGGATAGACAAGCACCAAATCGGATTGAATGAAAAGATAAACAGGAAAAAAATAATAGAAAAAGAGCTTAAAGAACTCGAGTTGCGAATAAAAGAAAGAGAGACATTTGAAAAAGAAGTGGAAAAAGCCAAGATAATGATGGGTTCAAAGAGAGATACAATAGTTCTCCTGGACAAGGAGTTCTCAAATCTGCAAAAAAATCTCTCAGAGTATGATGAGCCATTTAGCGAAGATAAGTTGCTAGCTCTCGTGAAGTCTCTCTCGGCAAAAAGAGAGGAAATAGAGCAGCTCCACTCAAAATATATAGACCTCTCAAGCAGGATTAAGAGCCTGGAACAAAACAAGCAATCTGTTTCTGATAAGAAAAATGCTGTCTTTAAGATTGAGATATGCCCCACCTGTTTGCAGAACGTTCCCCACGCACACAAACATAACATACTGCATGAGATGGAAAAAGACCTTAATGATATAATAAAAAAGATATCTCAGCTTGAGTCAGAAAAGAACGAAAGCAAGGCGCTTCTTGACAAGTCACGCCTTGACCTGCCAAAGATGGAAGAGGAAAAAATAAAACTTGAGATATTGAAATCAAAAATCGCCTTTATAGAAAAATCAAAGAAAAGGGCAGAAGAAATAACAAAATTAAAAGAAGACCTGCAGAAAGATTTATCTCTCCTCCTCTCACATATGGATAATTTGAAAGGCGGCATACTGGAATTCTCAAAATTCAGCAATCTGTTCAGGATTTCCAATGAAGAACTGACAAAGGCTCTTCGTGAGGAAAAACTTATGGAAATAGCCTTGGCGGAGCTGAAAAAAGAACTCGAGCTGACTAATCAAACCATTGTTATCATTAAGAAAAGCATAGAAGAGAAGCAGAAGTCAAAGAAGAAGCTCACCGAGTTGTTGGAACTCAGTGATTGGCTCTCTTCTCATTTCCTAGGCATGGTTAATTTCATGGAGAGAAATGTCATGATTAAGCTCCGCGTTGAGTTCTCAAGGTTATTCAGCAAATGGTTTCACATGCTTGCCGGCGAGGCTTTTGAGGTTCAACTGGATGAGAATTTCACGCCATTGATAATACAGGGGGAGAGTGAAATGGATTATGCCTTTCTTTCAGGAGGTGAGCGAACAGCAATTGCCCTTGCCTACCGCCTTGCATTAAACCAGACGATTAATTCAATATTAAGCAACATAAAAACTAAGGATATAATCATCCTTGATGAGCCAACAGATGGGTTTTCTGAGGTTCAGCTGGACAAGATGCGCGAGGTTCTTGCAGACTTGAATGTTCCTCAGCTGATTATAGTGAGCCACGAGCAGAAAATAGAGGGTTTCGTCGAGAATCTGGTTCGTTTGAGGAAAGAAGGGAATGTTTCTTATTCAGATTCAAACCAGAATTTAACCCAAAATACTGAAAATAATCAAAACCGGCTTTGCACGGAAACAGGGTCTAATTCCGTACATCAGCAGAATTTGTAAGACTTTCTTTTAATTTCTTAAGTAAGTCTAATAAAGCATCTGCAAGATCCTTACGATAAAATATTTTAGTTTCGACGTTTCTTTTCCTAGTAAAGTGCACTTGCCAGCCCATTCCTTTAATTGGGTCAAAATAAGGTATGGGTACTCCTGAATATTGATCGTCTTTGCCCCAATCCTGAAATTTAGCTAAAGGGACTCTAATTTCAGTAAAACTCTTTAAAACCTTCTTAAATTCACATTTATCTGCTTCACTAATCAGACTATTGGGTCTGGATATTAATTTATTTGCCAG
>CAYGYN010000076.1:0-42114 GCA_964354195.1 Candidatus Woesearchaeota archaeon
GAATTCTGCGCAAGAGAGGATTGCTCGTGCTATTTACTCCTTATTCCGGAAAGTATGAGGATGTGCCTGTACCTAGAAATATGGAAAAGCAGGCTTTTGGAGTTGGCGGAGACCTTAGAGATTATGGAAGAAACCTCTTGAAGAGACTGGAAATGAAAGGTTTTGTAATAATAAAAGCAAGGTATATAGGAGGGCCACTAAGCACCTTTGTCTGGAAGGCAAAAGAAAAAATATTGGGGAAGGAGAAGAAGAAAGTAGAAGAGCAAATAATGACTGGCACATTCATGAATAAAAATAGGGCCTCAATTCTCCTCAAGAAATTCTTATCAGCTATTCTATTCGGAATTTATATGCTCGATTATTATCTCTTTTCAAATAGAAATAAAAAGGGCATTCTCTTTATTATTGCATTCAAAAAATAAGATGAGAAAAATAGCATTTACAGTGGATGTGGAGAAGGACTTCCATAAAGATAGCTATGCTAATTTGAGAAATCTTAGCAAGCTCTCGAGGATTCTCAAGAAGCGGGGCATCAAGGCGACTTTTTTTGCAACGTCTGACTGCCTTGAGAAATATCCAGGCATTTTCAAGAAACTAAGAAAAGGAGGGCATGAGATTGCTTTGCATGGATATCTGCATGAGAGATGGGATACTCTTAGCCTGAAAGAAAGAGAAGAGAAACTTGGCAAGGCAATTGCTGTTTACAGGGGAGTGTTCAACGAGAATCCAAAAGGTTTCAGAGCTCCGCAGTTCTCTGCTGACTTTGAGCTTGTGAAACTACTGAACAAAATGCATTTTTCATATGATTCATCGCTTGTTCAGTTTCCGCTGTTCCAAGCAATCTTTTTCCCTTCGCGATTAGGACTTTACCTGAGGCAATGCTTCATCAGACCAAAGATAAGAAGCAGCAAAATGAGAATATGGGAGATATTTGTATCTTCCTTTGTGCTGCCAGTCTCTGCTTTCTCTCTAAGAAAACTGCCAAGATGGCTGTTCTCGATATTGCATGAGTTTGCCTACCTATACAGGAAGAAGAATTGGGTTGTTTTCCTCTCTCACTCTTATGAAATGGACAAAGCAGAATTGGAAAGACTTGAAAGTTATTTTGACAGATATAAGAGGGCAAGTTTTGTGAGGATGGAGGATTTGGCTGCATGAAAATACTATACACATGCACATATTCTGCAGGAATTTCTGGAGTCTGGAACAGAGTTTACAATGTCGCGCAGGAAATGATTAAGAAAGGGCATGAGGTTTTTGTCTTTTCGTCTAATTTGGAAGCAGGGACGATGAAAGAAGCACCGGAGTTTGAGCTTGTTGACAGGATTAATTGCTATAGGTTTCCCGCCCGTGTTTTGTTAAGCAAGAATGCGCTTGACTTTGGGAGAAGCGCTGAGAAAATGCATGTTAAGCTGAGAGAAATAAATCCCAATATTATTGATTGCCAGACTTACAGGCATAGCGAAGGAAATATTGTTTCAAAGGAAGCTTCAAAACTTGGAATTCCATGCTTTTTGACAACGCATGCACCATTTGTCTCTGTTGGAGTCAGGGGAATTATATTATCAACTATAACAAGGCTATATGACTTTGTTTATTCAAGGAATATTCTTAAAAGATTCAAGAAAATTATTGCAATATCAAAGTGGGAATATCCTTATCTGAACAAGCTTGGAGTGAATAACGAGAGAATTGTCTATATTCCAAATGGGATTCCTGTTGAGTTCTTCAAGGGAAAAAGAAAATTAGGCAGCAAAGTTCGCAAAGTCTTGTTCTTCGGAAGAGTTGCCCCGGTAAAAGATGTTGAAACCCTGCTTCGTGCCTGGAAATTGACTGAGAAATCCAACAAAGCAACTCTCGAGATTATCGGACCTGCGGAACTTGAATACAGGAAGAAACTTGACGAGCTGATAAAAGAATTGAGATTAAAAAACGTGAAGTTTGGAGAGGCGGTTTTCGCGCTAAACGAGAAAATAAGGGTTTACAACAATGCAGAGGTGTTTGTACTCCCTTCGAAGAGGGAGGGCATGCCCCAGTCGCTTATTGAAGCAATGGCTTGCGGGAATATTGCCATTGCTTCTGACATAGATGCATGCAGGGAGATTGTCAAGAACGGGAAAAATGGCTTTTTATTCAAGCAGGGAGATGAGGAAGACTTGGCTGAAAGGCTTGAGATGGTTATTCTGAATTATCAGAAGCTTGGCAGGATTGCCAAGAGTGCAAGGGAGTATTCCCACGAGTTCTCATGGAACAAGATTGCAGACAGGCTTGAAAAACTTTATAAGAGCAAGTAATTTTGAAGGATTATGAAGATATCTATTTTTGGACTGGGCTATGTGGGGGCGGTTAGCGCTGCCTGTTTTGCAAAACTAGGGAATGAAGTTATAGGTGTTGATGTTGTTGATTACAAGGTTGATGCAATAAATTCAGGAAACGCACCGCTGGAAGAAAAAGGACTCTCGGATTTAATAGCGGAATTTACAAAGAAAAAGAAACTTTATGCAACAAAGAACACTGAAGAAGCAATTCTTAATTCAGATGTTTCTTTTATTTGTGTAGGAACTCCACCTACAAAGGAAGGAGATATTGATTTAAACGTCTTAAAAAAAGTCTGTGAGGAAATTGGCAAGGCTCTCAGGAAGAAAAAATACCACCTCATTGTAATAAGAAGCACAATGTTTCCAGGCTCATTGGATGTCCTTATAGAGATACTTGAAAAATCATCTGGAAAGAAATGCCACAGGGATTTTGACATTGCGACAAATCCTGAATTTCTGAGGGAGGGAAGCGCAATAAAGGATTTCTTTGAGCCTCCTTTTGTGGTTATTGGTGCGGACAAAGAGAGTGCAGGGAAGAAAGCGCTTAATGTTTATCATGACATCAAGGCAAAGAAAATAGTTGTCAAGCCAGGAGTTGCGCAGATGATAAAATATGCAAGCAACTCGTGGCATGCACTTAAGGTTACTTTCACAAATGAGATTGCAGCTATCTGCAAGAAAGCAGGAGTTGATTCAAAGGCCTTAATGGCTTTGTTCTGTGAAGACAATCAGCTTAACATCTCACCCTATTATATGAAGCCGGGGTTTGCTTATGGCGGCAGCTGCCTCTCGAAAGACACAGCAGCATTGAAAAGCAAGGCAAGAAAACTCGAGGTGAACACGCCAATTATTGATTCTATAGCCCAGAGCAACATGGAACAGATTTACCGTGCCATAGAGCTGATAAAATCCAAGAAAAAGAAAAAGATTGGAATTTTAGGATTGACATTCAAGCCAGACACAGACGATATAAGAGGAAATCCTATTCTTTATGTAATAAACAAGCTTTTCAATGATGGTTATGAGATAAAGATATTTGACAGGCTTATTGATGTTGCTGACATAGAGAGCATAAGCGAGAGTTACAGAAAGGAAGTATTTGATTTGATAATGCGCGAGGATTTGAAAGAGAATATTGGAACAATCTCGAGCTTGTTTGCAGATGTGAATTCTGTTTTGAGCCAAGAGGTTATTGTGATTGCAAATAGGGATAAGAATTATTCTGAAAGCTTGAAATCTCTCGGAAAAGATAAAATAATCATTGACTTGCAGAGCATAATTGAGCCAAAAGATATTAAAGCGAGGTATGAGACTTTATAAAATGATAACTGTAGGAATACCAACATACAATGAAGAGAAATCAATAGCAGGGGCAATAAACTCTGCCTTGAGGCAGATTAAGAAAGAGGACGAGGTTATTGTTGTGGCTTCTGGATGCACTGACAATACTGTCCCTGAGATAAAGAAAGTGATAAAGAAGGATAAAAGGGTTAAGCTAATTGTTGAAAGCGAGAGAAAAGGCAAGGCATCTGCACTTAATTTGATAATAAAGAATGCCCGCGGCGAGATTATTGTGCAGACAGATGGAGATGTTACAATTGGCAAGGGGGCGATTCCTGCACTTGTAAAGCATTTTGATAATAAAAAGATAGGAGGGGTTTCTGGAAATCCAATCCCAATAATTCCTGAAGATAATATGTTCTATGACTGGACAATAATGAGTTACAGAAAGTCTGGCGAGCTTCGAGAGCAGCAAAGCAAAGCAGGCACATTCTGGCACATGTCAGGCTATTTACTTGCATTCAGAAAAAAAGCACTTCCTGAAGTGCCTTTTGCAAAAGGGGCTGTTGATGCATGGATGGGAAAGGTAATTCTTGACAATGGCTACAAGATGGTTTATGAGCCCGAGGCAAAAGCTCTTGTTAAAGCTCCTTTGAATGCAAAGGATTTTGTAGCTCAGAAAGCTAGAGTTCGCGCAGGCTATTCTTTCCTAATAAAACAGACAGGTAAAGCGCCGAGAACTCTTGGAAAAGAGATATTTTGGTTGCCTCAAGAGTTGTTTAAGGTGCCAATAACAAGATGGCACAAATTCCTTGCTTCGGGTTTTGTATATTTATATGCCTGGATGAAGGGCAAGTGGCTTGCAAGAAAGAACAAGTCTCTCCAGCAAATCTGGCAGGTTCCGACTTCTACGAAGTAAATTAGAGAATAAAAACAAATAAAAAGCACATTTTTCTGACTAATTCATGGCTGAAGAGATTAAGGCTGAAAAGAAAGAAGAGAAAAAGGCAGAGAACAAAGAGCTTAATGACAGAGTTGATAGAATAAAGAACTGGCTGAAGAAGCCCGACAATGCAATTCTTGTTGGCATTCTTGTTCTTGCGATAGCTGTTCGACTATACTTCTTTTTCCAGACATCTGGGCAGACCCTTTGGTATGATGAGGCAGATTACATGTCAACTGCAAAGCACTGGGCTTTTGATATACCTTATATGCTCAATGTGCACAGGCCGCCGCTTTTTCAATTGCTTGGCTCATTTGGATTTGATTTCGGATTGGGAGAGATGTGGATAAAATTCCTTCTTGTCCTGCTGCCTTCAATTATCCTTGTTTATTTTGTTTATCTACTTGGAAAAGAAATGTACAATGAAAAAGTAGGTTTGATTGCTGCTTTCCTTATTGCTGTCAGCTGGACATTGCTATTCTGGAGCATTAGATTCCAGCCAGATTATCTCTCAATGTGCTTCTCTGTGCTTGCTGTATTGTTCATGTGGAAGTTCTGGAAAGGGGGCGAGAGTAAAGATATTGTTTGGGCTGGCATTTTTGCGGCATTGGGATTTAACTTCAAGGTTTCGGGACTCTTGGTTCCAATGGCATTCATTATTTTCATCCTTATCAAAGATAGATTGACTGCTATTTTCAACAAGAACTATTATTATTTCTCGGCTGCATTTTTGGCAACACTTATGCCTTACTTTATCTGGAGCTACATGCAATTTGGAACTCCCTTTTCGTTTACCCAAGGGTATTCGAGCGCTGTTGAGGCTGCTTCTCCTTTTGCCTGGCAGGTAATTAGTTTCTTCTATGCTATGAGTGAAAATGTTATCTTTTTGTTATTCCTATTGGGATTTGTTCTTGGGTTGAAGTTTCTCCTGTACGCGGATGTTATAGCAAAGGACAAGACAAAAGCCTTTGACCCTGACTTGTTCAGCATCATAATGCTTGCGCTTACTGCTGCATTTTATATTTTCTATATAAGGGGCGTTGAGGACAGGTGGGTATTTCTCTGGCTGCCATTTATGTTCTTCCTTGTTGGGAATGCATTGATGTTTATCTATAATGCCGGCAAGAAATACACAAAGATAATCTCAATAATTATTGTTTTAATTTTACTTGGAGTGGGAGGATACATGCAGTTGTCGCATGCAAATACACTTATTGATACTAAGAAAGATAGTTATTCCCAAGTAAGAGATGCTGCATTGTGGATAAAAGATAATTCTTTGAAGAGCGACAAGATATTATCCCAATCCTACCCTCAAACAGTATATTATTCCGAGAGAAACACAATTTTCTATTCTGACATTAACAACTCTGCTGATTTTGAGGCGCTTATTGCAAAGGAGAAGCCAAGATATCTTGAGATTTCTGTATTTGAACCCCATCCTGCATTTGTTTACACCTGGCCTAACATAAACAACAGCATCCCTGTACAGGTTTATTATGCTGACAAGACAAACAAGCAGCCTGTGCTGATTGTTTATGAGCTAAATCCTGGAGAGCAAGCAGATAATATCCTTGATATATTAAATAAACAAAAGCAAGCAGAAACTGAGACAAATGAGACAGCTGAGAACAATGCAATAAACTCGACAGAAAGCGCTATTGGAACGAATAAGACTACAAACACAAACAATACAGGAAATAATCTTGGATAAAATATTCAATAGGTTTATTGAATTTTACTTTCTATTATATTCTGCCCTTGCAGCAGCGTATACCTTATCTATGCGAGATTGCTCCACATTTTGCGCGCCAAAATAAGGATGGTCAATACCAAGGGCGTCTGCAGCAAAACTTGTAAGAATTGGGGCATTTGTCCAGCCGCTGTAAACATGGCTTGGACCTCCTTCTTTCTTATCATCCCCACCAGGAACTGGAGAACCCTTAGAAGTGTCATAGCTTCCCATCCAGGCACCATGTATAAGTGGATGAGATGGAGAGTCTATCTGGCATTGAGCAAGGAATTCCTGTGCTTTCTTGAAGGCATCTTTTATCGGATACATCTGCAGGGCATTAACCGCCCAATTCTGTCCATAAACTAAATCTGCAATGTGCTCTCCCTTGCTTCCTTCCCACCATTCGCCTGCAAAATGCCCGTCTTGATGTTGACTTCTTACAAGGTAATCTACACAAACACCCAAAGCATCACGAACTTGTTCATTTTTAAGGCTTCGAGCGATACTTACCATCTGGAAAACAGCATAAGAGGTATTGGAAAGGTCATAAGGCTTTGGAGAATCTCCTCTTTTGAAAGCATCTATTTTCTCAAAGTCTGCTTTCATAGATTTAAGAACTTCATCTTTAAATCTCTCGTCTTTTGTTAAGCTATAAACTTGCGCCAGCGCCATGTTTCTCATGCCTCCCCAGTGAGGAACTCCGTCCATGTTGCCTCTGCATGCTTTGACTAAAAGTTCTCGTTTCCCAAGAAGAGCTTCGGCGCAGACAAGAGCATTTATAGCTACTTCATCTGGATAAGAAGGATTAGTTGCCCATAAATAAAGCGGGGCGATTACTGCCCAAGAGTTGTCATCGACCCATTTCTTGTTCCAGTATGTTCCTCTTCCTTTCTTCACCCCTGGCGAAGATTTCATGTTTTGAGGAAGCGCATCCAAGGTTGTCAATCCATGCGCATACAATCCCAATTCCGGATTTTGAGGGTCTTTCTCCTGGAAGTCATATTTTGTAACAAAATCTACCAAATTCTTTGCTATCTCAGAGAGTTTAGGATTACTGAGCTGGCGGGAGGCTAATTCAAGTGCAACAGCGGTTTCAAGCGCGCAGTCAACTCTTCGGTATTTGAATATTCCATCTTGCAAGAGCTTATTGCCCCCCACAATTGGATGAGAAGGATGTAATAACCAGACTCTTTCGTCAACTCCCTCCATGCCCTCGTCCCTGAGAATTCCGGAATTAAGGAACCAATTTACATTCTTTTCAATAATTAGTTTTGATTCGAGTGCCATGTTAAGCTGCTGCTCCCGAAGGATTATCTGATTCTGGTTTCTTCCAGTTTTTAAGAATATTTTCTAATTTTTGAGGCACTCTTGGTATTTCTGGAGGATCAAAATGAACATCCCATGCAGCGATATATTTTGCAAATTCTTCGCGATTCGGAAATTCTTTCTCTTGATGCCCACAATGACCAGAATATTCTGCATCCACAGGTCTGCATTTCCAATCTGTCCAAACTACAACTCGTCCATCTGGGTGATAGAAAGCGCAGAGGGCACTTATTCTGAACTGAAAATTACCGACTTTATCATCCTCTTTGTATGTCCAATGACCTCCACGACTAAATTGTACTTCTCTAAATCCTTCAGAAAATCTCTTTTGGAAATCAACATTTTTTCCATACCATCCTAACCAATTTGAGGTATATTCATCAAATTGTGCGGTATTTGGTTTGGGGGTTTGTTCGTCTGTCATGTTAATCAACTCCCCTCTCCATTACAAGCCGAGTCTCAACTATAGCCCTGGCAGAAGAGTAATCTCGGTTTGAAGACCTGTAATGTCTGTATCCAGCTAATCCCGTCATTGCCGAACCCACTATCCCTGCTATAACCGCAGCAGCAAGTTCGGTCTGCCCAAGCGTTTGGGAGTTTTCTGTTAGTAAATATCCAAAATAGGCAGATGAAGCAAGGAATCCTAACGAGAGAAGAGGCAATATCTCGCCACAAGAGTTCTCCCCTTCATTAGGCTGATAATTTGGATTTGCCCTGCTTGGGAAATTATCAAGATGATTCTTAAGAGCAGGCAACTTGTCAGAAGAAACTTTCTTAGCAAGACCAGTTAAAGTCGATGCTCTCTGCTCGCCAAGGCTAAAAAAAAGCACCCCGTCTTTGAAAGGAAGTTCTTTTTGAGAGATTATTTGTTCTGTCATGTTAATCTATAACTACTAAAACTTGATGAAGGTTTTTAAATCTGTATTACTGAAATTAACTACCAACTTAGAGTGAAATTAAGATATTTTCTTTGAGCATAGATTATTTTATAAATAGATTAAATGACTTATTTTAATGAGATTAGCAATAGTTCTTGGAACACGCCCTGAGATAATCAAGATGAGCCCGATTATCAGGGAGTGCGAAGCCCGCAAGATAGATTATTTTATTCTTCATACTGGACAGCATTATTCCAAGGAGCTTGATGAAGATGTCTTCAGGGATTTGGAATTGGCTGTGCCAAAATATAATCTTGGGGTTGGGGGGCAGCCTTACAGGAAGCAGGTTGGAATTATGGTAAAGGAAATCACTGAGATTCTCAAGCAAGAGAAGCCTGATGTTGTTATAGTCCAGGGAGATACAATATCTGTGCTTGCAGGGGCACTTGCAGCAAGCAAGCTTAATATAAAAGTAGCTCATCATGAGGCTGGATTAAGAAGCCATGACACAGGAATGCTTGAAGAAATCAATAGAGTTATTGTTGACCATATATCCGAACACTTGTTTGTGCCCACGCCTGATTCTTTGAAGAACCTGCACCAAGAAGGCATGCGTCCTGAAAAGATAATCTTTACAGGCAACACTATTGTTGACGCTGTCCTGCAAAATCTTGAGCTTGCAGATAAGAAAAGTAATATATTACAGAAATTGAATTTGGGCGAGAAAGGCTATATCTTTGTTACTGCGCACAGGGCAGAGAATGTCGACAAGAAAGAAAGATTAGAGGGAATTCTGCAAGGATTAGTTCTTGTAAGTGCAGAAACAAAGTTACCGATTATATTTCCACTTCATCCCAGAACTAAAAATAAGATGAATGAATTTGGGATTAAGACTCCAGAGGGAGTAATATTTATTGAGCCTGTGGGATTCCTGGAATGCCTGCAGCTTGAGAAAAATGCAAGAATTATTATGACTGATTCGGGCGGGATACAGGAAGAGGCATGCATCCTAAATGTGCCCTGTGTCACATTGAGAGATAGTACTGAGAGACCAGAAACTATTGAGTATGGAATAAATGTTCTTGGAGGAACAGAACCTCAGAAGATTCTTGAATCTGCGAAGCTTATGCTTGGAAGAAATGTAAAGTTAAATAAGTGGGAAAATCCATTTGGAGATGGCAAGGCTGCAAAGAGAATTGTGGATTATCTCCTGAAATTTGAAAAAGATTAAAATTAACTCTTCGCGAAATCTTCTATTGAAGATATAAACTGGTTGTATTGCTCTTTTTCAGAGAACTTGTTCATTGAATTTACGATTTGCTTTGCATTTTTTGTTTTGAACTTCTCACTCATTATCTTTTCCACATAATTCGTGAAATCATCTAGGTCATAGGGCTTGGCAAGATAGCCATTTTCTTTGGGAATTACATACTCATTTGGCCCGGCATTGTCATTCCAGGCAACTACTGGGGCGCCGCAAGCCATGGCTTCTATCGGAACTAAGCCGAAGGCTTCCTCTGGAGAGGCAAACATGAAAACCTCACAGGCAGAGTATAATTTTACAAGTTCTTTTTGATCGACAAGCCCGATAAGCTTAATTCTGTCTTGAACTTTGAATTTTTTGGCTGTTTCAATCAGGGTTTTCTTATATTCATCAGCAATTCCGCCAGCGACGATTAAATCAAGCTTTTTGTCCTTCAGCTTGGCAAAAACTTCTATAAGCCATGCTGTTTTCTTGTCAGGGACTATTCTTCCTGCTGTCAAGACAAACTTGCCTTTAAGATTGAACTTTTCTAATGTTTCTTTGACGTCTTTTGTGGGCTGGAATACGGTGTTTAGTGGAGGATAGGAGATTATTGAATCTGTGTTGTATCTCTGCTTTATTTCTCTTCTCGTAAAGTCACTATTTGCAATTACAAGCTTGTTTTTAATCCATTTCTTGTCAAGAATCTTCAGAAAAGGAGCAAGGAAGAGGCTTGCAAAGAAAGTAACCTTGCGCTTGCCATCATTTGCCCATTCCCATCTCTTCTTAATTGGAAAATAGATGAATTCCATTGGAAGATAATAGAATGCTTTCTTGCATTTTAGCTTTCTGGATGTGAAAATTGAAGGGAAAGAGTAAGCAATTACCAAATCAGGCTTGTAAGATTTAAGATTATTGAAGCCCATTAGGGCGGAAAACATCTTGAAAGATTCGCCTCCACTCTTTATTGTTGCTATCTCCTTTATATCTTGTCCTTGGAGGAAGGCATATTCTTTTGCTTTTGGGCTAACAAAATTGAATAACAAGACAACATCGTGCCCGGCTTGCTTTAGCCAGCGGGCATGGGTGGCTATGACTCTCTCTACACCGCCTATTTCGCTCAGATAGTCATATAACAGGATTATTTTCATTTTTATCTCTCTGCTCGCATTTTCCAGCCTTCTTTTGTGCTGGTTTTCTTAAATTTAGACTTGATTTTGCTTATAAAAGTTGCTATTGTTGTTAGGAATATCCAATATGACACCATCAACCCTGCTTTAATTCCATATTTCCATGAATTCTTGAAAATATAAAATACAGAAGAGAAGTAATAGTTCTTCGGAAGAGGCATTTTTGTCTCCTTTAACTGCTCTCTTGCTATGCTTGTTCTCATTTTAAGCTTGAATAAATCTTTAATTGAGATTTTATCATAAACAGGAACAAATCTTGGAGCATCCTCGTTTTGTGAGATAACAATTTGGTAGCCAGAATCCATTATATCCCGCGTTCTCTCAAAATCATCCCCGAGAGAGAGGTTTGGCTTGTAGAGAGTTCTTCGAAATATATTTGTAAGAAACATTGTTGGCTCATTTAGATGGAGGAGATTGCCTTCTTTTCTTGTGAATGTCTTTTTCTGATATTCATACCATAATTGAGAGGAATAGGCAACCATTTTAAAACCGAGGTTTGATGATTTCATCTTGCTTTTTTCAAATTCAAGAGCATTATTCTCAGATATTCCGCCAATCTTCTTATTTTGGAAGATAGAAATAAACTCTCTAAGAGATTGTTTGTCTTTCACCTGGAAAATCCAATCAGCGTCGTTAATTATAACTATATCTCCTGTTGCCTGCTCGATTATTGTGTTTATGACTGCTGGCTTGCCCTGCCTTAGGTTTAGATTGAAGTGCTTGAATCTCTTTGATTTCATTTCAAATGATTTAACTATTTTCTCTGTACCATCTGTGCAGCCGTCCAAGCCAATTATGACTTCATAATTATCATAAGGCAGATTTGCAAGATTCTCCAATGTCTGGAATATGATTTTTTCTTCATTGTGGGCTGCAATAAGAAAACTTATTTTCAATTCTTTATTCCCTGAGGTTTTTGCTTGTCTTTTCATTTTGTTTTACCTGAATTTATTGTGGATTTTCATCCAAGCAGGCATTTTATCATATAATCCAACTACTTTCTTGAATGGAGAATTTAACAATCTTAGTCTCAGCATCGATAGAGCCATGAAAGGGCCTGAACGCAGGAAGTTTATTTTTGAATACTCCTTGTCACTCCATCTTGTAGGTATTTCGGTAATCTTAAAATTATGCTTCCTGAGATTGTAAAGCAAATCAACATCAAATGCCCATTTTGTTACAAGAAGGGAGTCCACAATTTTCTTGAGGGCATATTTCTTGAATATCTTGGCTCCGCATTGCGTATCCCTATAAGGAAAGAGGAATAGAATTCTAATCCAGAGGTTAAATATCCTTGATGCAATGATTCTCTGCAGTGTTGGTTTCGGCTCGACTGCAGATTTTTTATGATAGCGGCTTGCAATAACCCCATCATAGTGTTTTATCTGAGAAGCAAGCCTGAAGAATTCTTTTGGCAGGGTGGACATGTCTGCATCTACAAAACCAACCAAATCAGAATTTTCCTTTAATTCATGCTTGAAACCCTGAATTATTGCATGCCCTTTGCCTCCTTCCTTAAGATTAAGATAGGTTATTCTCTTATTCTTTTTCCTGAAGGATTTGACAATCTTCCCAGTATTATCTGTTGTGCCATTTATAACCACAAGCAGCCTATAATCCAGCAATTTCTTCTTCCTTAATGCCTCAAACTCTTTTGAGTATTCCTTGAGTGTTTTACCTATGCGCTTCTCTTCGTTATAGGCAGGGATTATTATTGAGAGTTTCATCTTATTTTTGCTGTTTTATAGTATTTTAATTATTTCTATAGTTACCTATCAAGGAGGAATATAGAACCCCATAAAAAGATTGCGCTTGCAGTTATAAGGGCTATGGAGTATTCTATCATATTGGATGAAAAGAAGAACAAAAGGAAAATTTCTATTGCAGGAAATAAGAGGAAGATGAGATAGTTCTTAGTCTTGCCAATAGAGAGCTTATACAATAGGACAAGGTTTGTTATCGAGAGAAGGCTCATTGCTATCCCAAGATAAATAAGGATGTTCTGGGATTCAATGATTGTTCTTCCGGCATAGATGGTTATTAGCAGATTCGGGAAGAAATAAATCACCAAAAGAGCTATTAAGATGCATGCGAGGATTATGCCCATTGCATTAAACAAGAGATGATGCTCGTTTGCCTGCTCTTTTTCTGCCGCTATTGGGAAAAGAGCCTTGCTTATTGGCTGAGTGCCCATAAATATGACTTTTGAGAGCATTGAAGCAATTGCATAATAGCCTGCTGTTGTTGCATCAAAGACAATTCTTGCAATTATTATGTCAATGCTGAAAAATACCATAATTGCAAATAAAATAGCAAAAACAGGCCATGAATAACTGTAAAATTCAGGGATTTTCATTGGCTTTTCTTTTAACTTTAGGATATCTCTCAGAGCCCAGAGAGAAAGCAAGAAAGCAATAACAAAGCCCACAATTGTTGCAAACATAGCGCCATAGACTTTCCAACCAAGGAAGACAAGCAATATTGCAAGCCCAAGCTTAACTATGGCTTCAATAACAAGATTTGTTCCTAGAGCTCGGAAGAGTTTCTTGCCTTGCAGGACTCCCCGGGTTATTGGGGGAAGGAATGCTGCAAATGTCATCAAGCCCGCGGATGAGACAAGAAGATAAGGAATTCTAAGCAAGAATGAAAGAGGTATGGCGGCGAAAATATAGACAATGAATATTAATGAGGATATTGTCAATGCTTTTCTAAGTGAGAGCTTTAACAAGTCCTTAACTTTTTCTTTGGATTTTTCTGTGGCAGAATATTTTGCAATTATTGTCATCAAAGACTCGGAGAATATGCCTGAAAGATAAATGAATGAGAACAAAGTCGCTAAAACCCCATAATCTGCAGTAGTCAGCATTCTTGCCATTGCGAACTGGAAGAGGAAATTTATGACATTGAAGAGATTAAAAGTTATCAATAAAATTAGACTTCCGCCAATCAATGCCTTATTGAATTTCATTTTAATGGAAAATTCCTTCTCTGAATATTATGAAGCCAATTGCAATTATTATTGCCTGAAATGCCCAAATCAGATAGACAACGCGCTTTTCTGTTGGTTTTATGCTGAGTTTCTTGAGAATTAGAATTGAGAGATGCGTCAAGCCATAAACTTTATCGTATAATAAGCCAAGTGAGCCGTCTTTCTGGGGCTTGCCAAATGAATATTTCACAAGCTTTCCGCGGGCTTTAAGAAAAACCTCAATAATGAATGGTATAAAAAAGAAAACAGCAATTTTTTCAAAGTTGCCGAGGATTGCTATTATTGCAATCATTGAGCCTATAGCATATGTCAGGACATCTCCTGGGAAAACTTTTGCGGGGGTGAAATTATAGAACAGGAATGCAAGAAGAGCAACAACCATACATAAGCCAATTATTGCCAACCAGGAGTTTCCTGTTAAAAATGCAACTAGAGAGAGTGCGGAGAGAATTATTGCACCCATGCCTGCTTCCAAGCCATTAAAGCCTGCAAGGAAATTGAAAGTTGTTGTTGCGCCGACAATGCCTAACGGAATCAATATTAATGGATAGAACAAACCAAAATCAAAACTGCCTATGCCTGGAAGAGACATTGTATGCCTTCCTGCATTTATAGCCATGAGAGGTATAGAAGCAATTATCATCATAACAAGCCTTGTTCTTTTTGACACGCCCCCATGCTGCCAGCCAAGCAAATCATCAATGAAACCAATGCCTCCTGCCAAGAGAACTACAGAAGAGAGAGAGATTATCTCAATAAGATGCGAGTTATCTTGAAGGACAAATGTTCTATAGGCCACAAAGATGAACAAGGAGATGATAAATGCTGTTAGGACAACAATACCTCCTGAGCCTGCCACTTTTTCATTAGTTCGCTTATTCATGTCTTTCCACATTAAGCCTATCTGTTTTGCCTTCTTTATCCAGAGAGGCATGAAGAGCAAGACTATGAAAAAGCTTGCCAAAACCGGAATTGTTAATGTTAAGTCTGTCATTGTCCTGCTATAGATAACTTGGGATCAGGATAAGGAATCTGAAGGTATTGGGGATTTGCCGTGATATTTTTAGGATAATTTATCTCCCAGATTCTTATCGGACCCCTAAAACCACTATAATAAACAAAATCAGATTTTGTGACATTGTTCTCTTTCAGTTGTGCAACTACAAAATCATCCTCACTATGAACAAGCTTGAAATAACTGTCATTCTCATTATATAAGTATAATCTTGCAAGCTGGGCTCTAACAGTTCTGTCTGAGAGATACATCAAAACCCCATCTTTATCTATTGAAATGCCGCCGCTCTGAGTCTGCCCAACATAAGGCATCAAGAATATGCCTACCTCCAAGCCAGAGCCAAAGTCTTTGAATTTCTGAGCCTCTGCATCGTAAGCATACCTCAAAGGCAGCCTGACTTGCTTGCCCTGATTGATGAAGACACCGATAGGATTTGTTGTCATATCTCCTGATTCATTTCTCTCGATAATTATTCCTATAATTCCAGATTGCCCTTCCTTAGGTATGAATACTTTTGTGCCATTATTGTTATAGATAATATCGCCGTCAAGAGGGAATCCTCCTGAATAAACAAAGATAGTTAAATTCTTTGTTTCCTGTGTTTGCTTTGTGTCTTTCACGAAAGTGTTGAACCAGCTGAACCTGTCATAATTCTCATCAGAACCTATTGAAGAGAATGCAGAATACTTCCCTATATCTGTTGAATCTATCAGGAAGTGGGTTGTATTGTGCGTATATAAGAACTCAAGAGCCTCTGCATCGTTTGTGCCTGTCAGCGCATATCTTCCCATGAGATGGTCCCAATAAGGTATTGAGTTTCCTCCATCAAGAACAGTTGCTCTTTCCCCTATTGATTGCAGCCAATAACCATAATCCCACCAATGCCCAAAAACAGCATTTTCTGGAGTCGAGGTTCTTACCCAAGCCATTGCTTTCTGCCATTGCTGATTGTATGCTGAAGGAGCATAGCCTCTGGCTGTTGATTCTGCTCCAAGATAGAATTGGTATCCTGCAAAAACCGTTGAGAGCAAAACGAGAATAACCAAACTCCATGCGATTACCTTTATAGTACCATCTTTTACCTTCTTGACATCTGATAGTGAGGAAACAACAAAATAACCAATTATAATTGATGCTGGAGGAACTAACATCATTGTCAATCTTACAGCGCCCCTGGCTGCTACAATGCATAGGAAGAAGAATGAGAATATCATCAAGAGCCCAAACTCTATCTCATTTAACTTATCAAGTTCGCCTGCTTTATTGTATTTGTGATAATAATATCCGAAACTACCCAATAATGCAATAAATCCAAGCCCGTAAACAAACAAGCTCTGCATATTTGTGCCGTTCATTGCACTATCGGGGGAATACCTGCTAAAGATTATGCAAATCAGGAAGAGCAGATAACCAAGAGTTACTATTATCCTCTCTTTCTTTTGGAAGACTCTGGACATCTTCCAGAATAGATAGACAGAACCTATGAAGAAGAGCCAGAATGTTAGTGGAATGTTCCCGATTGTTGGTCCGAAACTTGATGCCCATTCACTGAAATATGGCTGTTTATTCTCCGCAACAGTAACTCCAAGCCTGTCTGTAATTGGCGTGATAAGGTGCCCTTTTATATCCTCAGCTGCTCCCAAGAGAAAATGAGGTCCAAATAACAAAGTGACCGCTATGGTGCCAAGAAGAATTGCAACAATAATAGAAACAACAGGCTCAGGCAGCTTCTTTATTTTTTCATGCTCAAAATACCTCTTTAGGCTTGTCTTGAAAATCAAGAGATGGACGATTAATATGCCAAGAACTGCGAAAGAGATTGCTGTTGAAGGAGATTCCATCCAGCCAATCAGGGAATATCTTTGGGTGAAAGGCATAGTGAAAATAATTGCTGAAGCAAGCCAGAGAGCATATGTATAAACCTTGTTCAAGTCTGTCTGGTTAAGAAGGAATGCTAAGAATACTGCCAAGCCTATTGTTATGAATATAAAAATATAACCTCCCCAGACAAGAGCCATGAGCGCTGTTGCAGCGCCTGCCAAAATGCCAAAGATTACTCTTGAATATAATTTCTCAGACTTCCATGAGCAGAGGAAGAAATAGAATGCAATGAACAAGAAAACAAAGCCAGTTGATTCTTTTTCAGGGATTCCGGCTATTGTTCTTGGAATGAATGCAGGTATTACTGAAAGGAAGAACGAAGCGATAAGTGCTGCTATGCTTGCATTCTTATTTCCAAGAGATTCAATAAATATCTTCCTTACAAGAAGGAAGAATGCAATGACTGTAAAACCAAACAGCACTGCAGGATAAATTGCTGCTGATTGCTCAACTGATGTGGAACCAAAATGAATCGCGATATTGTGGAACCAGGCAATCATATAAGAAAGGAGATTAAGCTCGTGGGAGGTATCAAAGCCAAGAGGAACATATCTCATTGCATCGTGCACTATCAAAGTCCCATGGGCGACTATATATTTAGCCCAGCGCAGGAACAAGAAAGGATCTAAGTCCGGACCAAGAGTCCAGCCGCCTGTGGTTATATCTCTCAAGCCAGGAAGATTAAGGGTTCTTATGTAAACTGCAACCCATGTCACCCAGGCGGCAAGAGGATAGAATGAAAAACTTGATTTGTTAAAATAAACTAAGAGGGCAGATAATGCAGAAAAAATGAATAGCATAAACCAGATTCCCGGGCTGAAGAAGCTGATTAGAGGGCCAACACCTATCTTTACAAGCCCGCTGAAGACAATAGAAACTATTGAGATTATCAGGAAAGTTGAGAGCAACTTGTCCTGCTTAAGGAAGCTTAGGAATTTTTCTTTCCTCTCCTCAAGAATTTCGTTCTCGTTTTCCATAACATTAAGATAAGTTGAGGTATACTATTTAAAGGTTATTTAGCTAGAATAAAATTGGCGTAACAAAGACCTCTATAAGAGCCGCTAGGAATAATATGACTACCGCTATGATTATTAGATTAAGGGAGTCTTGGAGAACTTCCCAAAAGCGCTCTGTGCCAAGCTCATGCTTTATTACTGCTGAAGATATCAGGCCGCCTGCGAGCGCTACAACAAAATAAGCTGCAATCTCTGGAATGCCGTGAATCATGTACCTTGAGGTGCTGATAGGAAGATGTGAAAGCTCTGCTTTTGTGAATATACCCACTGCAGCTGCTATGACGCTTGCATTCCATGCAAGGATAAATATCACGCCTGCGCCGAATATTAATGAGAAAACAAGCGTAAAAATAAGCACATAAATATTATTCGAGAAGATTGTGAATAACCTGTCACTGGAGGTTGCAAATGCTGTTGCTGCAGCTGTTGTGCCTTTCATGCCATATTGGGCGACGCATTCATTAAATGTTGAAGGGCGGTTTATCAGGCAGTATGTTTCCACTTGAGCCTTAAAGCTCTGGTTTGATGAAAGAACTACGTACCAGACAGAGAATGCAAGAACAAATCCTAAGAAAAGCCAAAGGAATGCATAAATTGCTTTCCTGTGCTCCTTTATCAGGGCAATCATGCCCCTTTCAGGGTTTATTTTCCTTTCCTCAAGCTTGATAGTGTAATAAACAAAAGGCATAGAGAACATAACAGTAAAGGTTACAACAAGGATGCCTGAATATTTTGAGAGAACAGCATCTTGGGAAAAAATCCAGTTGACAAGGAGTATAGACAGGCTTGCATAAAACACCCCCACAAAAAACAGCTCCCATGGGTGCCTCTCGGCTTTCCTTGGGTTTAACAGCATTTCTAACATTTTCAGACCTTTTTGAATTCCAAGAGATTGGGAATCTTTACTTAAATAGTTTTTTATATGGCAGAATACTAAATAGTTTATGCAGAAACTGGAGAGAATCTACCAGGATATAAAAGAGGTAAGAATACAGGGCGCGACTAACATAGCAAAGGCAGCTGTGCAAGTTTACTCCATAAAGCCAACCAAGGAAACAAAGAAGAGACTTCTGTCATTGAGGCCAACAGAGCCCACTCTATCAAATGCACTTAACTTTTTAGAAGTTCTTGGAAAGAAGAAAGTCATATCTCACTTCTTTGATGCGCAGGAAAAGATAGACAAGTTTGTCTTTAAACTGATAAAAAATAGGATGATTATCTATACGCACTGCCATTCAACGAACGTTGTCAGGGCTCTTGTGTATGCAAGGAAAAAAGGAAAGAAGTTTGAGGTTTATAACACGGAGACAAGGCCACTCTTCCAGGGAAGAATAACTGCAAAACAGCTCGCAAAAAATAAAATAAAGGTGACAACTTTTGTTGATTCTGCAATGCTGGAGGCGATAAAGTGCTCTGATATAATTTTAGTTGGAGCAGATGCCATTCTGAAGTCTGGAGCAATAAACAAAGTCGGTAGTGCTGCAATTGCTGAGCTGGCTAAGGGCCATAGAAAACCAGTCTATGTTGTTGCTGACTCATGGAAATTTTCGCCGAAAAACGTGAAGATTGAGGAGCGCGATTTTCATGAAGTCTGGAAAAATGCCCCGAGCAAGATAAGAATAAGAGACCCTGCATTTGAAAAGATTGACAAAAAATACATAAAAGGAATAATATCTGAATATGGGATTTTAAGCTTTGAGAAATTTATAGCTAAGATGAGCAAGATTCTTTAATTGCGTTATTTATTTTGCAACTCAGCGATTGTTTTTTGCAGCAAGTTATCATAAAGATCCATCTCTGCCATTAATCTTGCCTTGAGCTCATGGAAGTTTCGCAATTGGGACTCAATTATTTCTTTTGTTTCCTGGACTGATTTCTTGACAATAACCCCTGAGCCTGAATTCACAAAAAGCTTGCTGTCTGTAAGGGAAGATTTCATGTAAATGCCCCTTGCGAGGGAAGAGAAGATTTCTTTCTTATCAGAATTTTGAAGTGAGCCAAGATTCTTGTTCAATTCCTCAAGCTCTGAAATCTGCTGTGAGAGATATTCTATCTTTTCCCCAATTTCCTGGGCTTGCCTCTCAAAAATAGAAGCTTTCATCATAAGCTCTTGATTTGCGGGTTTTTCCATAAGCATCTCAGATAAGGATGGTTTAAAAATTATTCTGTAATTTTCCAGACTTCCAAAGACTCAAAGAAGAACTTCTTTGATGACAATACCCTGTGCTTTAATGACTGTTTTTTTAATAATGTTAATATCTGCTTTCTAGGGGTAAGAGAGGAAATAACTAGTAAAATTATTCCCTTGTCGGCCAAATGCTTTTTGACCTCTTTTAGGAACTTTAGAATTATTTCATCGCCTCGCTTTCCTCCTGTTGTTGTTTCTGCACTTTCTTTGTCTTCTTTCTTATCTTTGGGCAGATAAGGAGGATTAAAGGCAATCAAGTCAAACTTGCCTTTAATTCTTGAGAATAAATTGGATTTTATTGCATGAATTCCTTGTTTTTTCAAGGCATTTACTGCTTCTTGGTTTATGTCTGTTGCAAGAACAAGGCTTGCATGAACTGACAGAGCTGCTTTTGATTGCATGCCACTTCCAGCACCCATGTCAAGAAAAACTCTGTTCTTGGCAACTTTCTTAACTTCTCTTTCAAGCAAAAAAGAATCTTCTCTTGGCGTGTAAATCATTTCAGGAAGTGAATAGACTAAGAATCTGGTCTTTGAACAAAAGAGTAACAATTGCTCCGGCGATAATCAATAGAATAAGAATAATCGCTATTATAAGAAGCAATTTCATTTTTGGAGAGGCGGCTGGCTTTGCTGCTTTAACTTCTTGGGGTGCTTCTGAAATTTGTGTTGTCTTAGGAAGGGGCTGTATTAAACTTGAGGAAACCGGTCTTGAGATTGAGGCAGCTGCTTCATGGACTTCTGCAGGATTGTAGCCTGCATTCAAGAAGCTCTGGACTGCAGAGTCCAATGTAAAACCTCTTTCCACTGAGATTTTCAAGCCAGATAAGATTTCTTCATTCATTTTAGAGTTATTGACTGCCCGTTCTGCATCAAGTGCGCGGTTTTGTTTAGCTTATATCCCATTTCCTGCGCAAGTTCTGCGCCCGCTGTTCGCTTATGCAAATCGCCATGGGAAGGAATTATATGCTCGGGGTTCACCAATCTTATCAAGTCTCTTAAGTCTTCTCTGCCACCATGCCCCGAGACATGAACATTATCAAAGATTCTTACACCATGCTTCTTCATCTTCTTCTCAAGATTTAGGCGGTTATTCTCGTTAACTGTTGTGGGAATTGTCTTTGAAGAGAAGATGATCTGGTCATTGGAAGAGAGCCTTATTGGAAGCTGGTTCCTTGCAATTCTATCAAGGACAGAGCCGGGCTCGCCTTGGTGTCCTGTGCAGACAAGAAGATAATCCCTCTTGTTCTTGTTTATCTTTTGCAAGACGCGGTCTATCTGCTTCCTGAAAGCAAGCATCTGAATGCTTCTCCTGAATGGGGCTTTCCCAATATTTTCTGCAGCTGTAACATATTTATTAAGGCTTCTCCCGAGAAAAACAACTTGCCTATGGAGCTTCTGCCCCAGTTCTGTTATTGTTTTAAGCCTTGCAATGTGGGAGGAGAAAGTTGTAACAATCATTCCTGAATTCCTGTTGTCTGTTGAGAAAAAAACATCCTCCAAAAGCCCCTTTGCTATTTTCTCAGAAGGGGTTTTCCTGTCATCAGGAGCGTAAAGGCAGTCAACCACAAGGGCTTTTATTCCAATTCTGGATAATTCCTTAAGGCGCTTGTAGTTTGGCTTGTCGCCATAAATTGGAGAGTTATCAAGCTTGTAATCATTAACATAAAGAACAATGCCTTCGGGTGTGTGCACAGCAATTGCTGCTGTCTGCAAAGTTGAATGAGTCATGTTCAAGAATTCCACCTTGTAATTCTTCCTGCCCTTGACAATGTAAGAATTGTCAGGCTGTATTGAAATTATCCTGTTTCTCAGGTTCTGCCCTGGCTCTTCCAGAAGGAGTTTGAGAACTTCTGTTGTAAAAGGAGTTCCGAGTATGCTTGCATTGTATTTGTTGGTTATATAGGGCAAAGCTCCGACATGATCAAGATGTGCATGCGAGACAAGAAAAGCACGAACCTTGTTATGCAATCTTCTCTTTTCGAGAAGTATGTCATCAGGTAATGCCCCCAGGGCGCGCATGCCTTTCTCAGTTGGGATTCTTTCTTTTTCTGTAACCCCTACGACAGCAGGCAGGTAAAGTCCTGCATCAAAAACCAAGACATCATCACCTGTTTCAAGGGCAGTCATGTTCTTTCCAACCTCATTATAACCGCCAATTGCGTGTATTTGCATATAACTATTAAAATTGAGCAATTTAAATAGCTTTAGGATTATTCGTGGGAAAGCAAGTTATAAATATCAAAAAAACCATGATGAATAATGAAACTTAATGTCAAACCTTCCCAGAGAATAAAAAGAAGATATCTTCTTATTGAAGGAAGCAAAGAAAATATTGAGAAAGCTGTTCTTGATTACCTTGGGGCTCTTGGGTGGGCTAAAGCCTCCCCGGTCTTTGTAAAATCAGAGATGAAAAACAATATAATCCTTGCTGTTTCAAGGAGCGAGGTTGACAGCATAAGGGCTGCTTTTGAGAGTTCAAGTTCGGGAATCCGAGTTGTTGGAATATCCGGGACTTTAAAAGGGCTAAAAAGATTGCTCTAAGCAATCTTTAATCCTAGCTTCTGAAGAAGCTTCGGATAAAGAAAAGGTTTAATTAGATATTTTTTCTTTATTGGATATGCTAAAAGAGGGAAAGAAGGCGCAGATACAGATATCATTCGGGATGATTTTCTCCATAATAATCATAATTGCCACGGTTGCTGTGGCTTTTTATGTAATAAACTACTTCCTGAAAATGAATGATTGCACCAAAGCGGGCTCGTTTTATGAATCGCTAAAAAACGAGGTTGAGAAGGCATATAATGGGGACATAACACAAAAAATATTCTCAAAGGCTGTTCCTTCTGGGGTAAAGAGTGTCTGCTTCGGCAATATGACCCAAGATTATACGAAGACAGATGTAGAACAGCACGATTATATAACAAAATATGACATTAAGAACAATGTCCTGCTCTATCCTCCGGGAAAGGCATGCAATAATGAGCTTGCGTCATTCAATCTTGTGCATGCGACAACAAGCGGGTTCTTCTGCGTTCCTGTAAAATCAGGCGCGATAAGCGTGAAGCTAACAAAGGGCAGCTTTGATATTTTGGTAAAATTAAGCAAGCCATAGGAACAATATGAATAGAAAAGGAATTGAGTTCAGTTTTGGTTGGATATTTGCGCTGATTATAGGGGCAGCAATAATCTTTCTTGCAGTATATGCTGCTGTGAAACTTGTTGGCACAGAAAGAACAGTGCAGTCGGCGGAACTCTCAAAGCAGCTTGATGTGATTTTGACACCAATTGAGACAGGTTATGAGAGCGGTAAGTCTGTCACACCACTTGAGTTCCCGAGCGAGACTCGAATTTATAACTATTGCACTCTCGAAGGCAATTTTGGGGCGCAGAAGATAATTGTTGATGCAAGCTCAGGAATTGGCGGCAAATGGCAGAATGTGAATCTTTTAACTCCGTCTGTATCTTACAACAAATATGTCTTTTCAGCTTCTATAGTCCAAGGTAGAAAAGTTATGGTTTTCTCAAAACCATTTAACATGCCTTTCAAGGTGGCTAATCTTCTTTTTCTTTATGCAGACAAATACTGCTTTGTACACACCCCGAGCGAGATAGAAAAAGAAGTAACCTCGCAAAGGATGCAGAACATAAACATCACAGATGATACTCCAGGAAGCTGCCCGAAGCAAAGCATAAGGGTTTGTTTTGCGGAAGATGTGGGCTGCAATATAACTGTGAATACAAACGAGAAAAGTGTTGAGAAAGGAAACAGTGTTGTCTATTATGAGGGCGGGCTTGTCTATGGAGCCATTTTTTCTTCACCTGACTTGTATGAATGCCAGGTTGCCAGATTAATGAAAAGGGCGTCTGAACTTGCGATGTTATATAACGCAAAGAGCGAGAACATTGCTGCTTCAACAGGGGGCTGCAGCTCGGAACTGCAGGGCTATCTGCAGAGTTTCGCAACTTTAACTGGGGGAACAAACAGCTCCATGGCGCTAAGGGAAATATTCTTCATGGCTGAGGAGATAAAAGCAAAGAATAGCGGGATAACTAAATGCAAGCTATGGGAGGAATGATGGCAAGAAAAGCGCAGATGAAGGTGCAGGAAATGGCTTTTGTTCTAGTGGCTATAGTGATATTCTTCATCATGGTAACATTGGTTTATCTTGCCATAAGGATGTCTACCTTAAAGGAAGATGTGACAAGCCAAAGGGAAGAAGCTGCAAAAGAGCTTGCGCGGAAACTCGCAGACATACCTGAGTTCTCATGGGCTGCTTCTGGCTGCTCAGGCTGCCTTGACATGGATAAATTGCTTGTGCTGAAAGACAGGGCTGCCTACAAGAATTTCTGGGATATTGATTATCTAATGATAGAAAATGTCTACCCTAACAAAACAGACGTGGAGTGCACAAAAGCCAATTACCCTGATTGCAGAACAATAACCATTGTCAATAACACTAATTATTTCGGGAGCCCTGCAAGCGCATTTGTTGCGCTTTGCAGGCTTGAATCGAGTGAAGGAGGGTATGCCAAATGCGAGCTTGGAAAAATACACGCAGGGAGCAAGGCAATATGATAAGAAGGGCAAGGAGAGGGCAGGAAGAAATAGTGGGTTTTGTGCTTATAGTTGTGCTTGTGGCTGTTATTTTCCTTGTTTTCTTAGGACTAGCAATAAGAAGGGAAGCACCTGCAACAACAAAAGACAGCAGGGATGTTTTCCAGTTCCTTGAGAGCTTGTCCGAGTATACTACGGACTGCGCAATAAGCTCTGTGCCTGCATATTCCAACATTAGGGGATTGATAAAAGAATGCTACGACAAGGCACAATGCACTTCAGGGAAGAGTGCATGCCAAGCATTAAACCGAACTCTAAGAGAGGCTATTGATGCAAGCTGGAAAGTTGGCAAAGACCGTCCTGTAAAAGGATATTCACTTAATTCCACTTATTACTCAGAAGCAAGAACAGAGCAGGTTATGCTAATTAATGCGGGAAATTGCACAGGAACAATTATAGGCTCAGAAAAAGCATTTAGCGTGACTCCGGGAACAATTTCAACAACATTAAAGATATGCTACTAAATCTTGATGTTGATGTGGATAGAATTAACAACAAGGACAGGCCTTAACCTTTCCCTTTTACCTGTTTTCTCAGCAATAAGGTCAATAAAGCCAAATCTCTCAAGCAGTTTTATATCGTCATTGACTGACTTGAAATCTCTTTTCAGAATCTTTGCCAATTCATAGATTGAGGAAGGTTTTTTTATCTTTAAGGTGTGCAAAATCTTGGCTTTTTCATTGCTTAGCAATTTTCTAAGAGCAATTATGCCTTCAAAATCATAGCTTGCCTGCTCGCCAGTCATTCTCCTGAAGAAAGTTGAGAAAGCTCCACTTTCATCGACGATATCTATATCCCTTGTTTTTTCCTGTTTGGCCATGTATAAATATGGGGTAATATTTACCTTATATATTTTAATGATATAGAGTATATATATGTTTTGGATTAATATATATTGTTAAAAATCCCATATATAGGAAAATTTGAATATATTTAAGAGCTTGGAAGTGCAGTTCTAAACTTTAGTGATAACAAAAGCTTTATAAAGGAACTTTAGTATGCAGGCATCACTACCTCGATTAAGCGAAAAATGAGGGGAAAGCTTTTTAAAGGAAGTTTGATTTAGACAATTACTCTGATAAGCTCAGGGTGTATATCAAGGGTTACATTCTAAACGAATTGCCTTTGATATGTTCGGCAGGTTGCCTACAAAACAACCTCCTCTATGAGGGGCGAAAGCTGCCAATCACACAGAGCTGAAAGGGGGTTTAATAAAAAGTGAAATTTAATTTCAAAAAGATTGCATCTGTAATAGCAAGCACAGTTATGCTCAGCTCAACAGTGGCACTCGCCGCTGCAGCCAACTACCCATCACCATTCGTACAGAACGGTGTTGCTGATGTTGCTGTGGTCTATGGCGCAAATGCGGCTCAAACCGACTTGGTCGCTGCAACTGACATAACAGCTAGCTTAAATTCAGGAATATTAACACAGGTTACAACAGGTGGAGTATCACAAGCCACAGGTGGAGACGCGGTCAAACTTGCAAGAACAAGTGACTTAGTCGACCTTGGAAATGATGTAAACGTAGTATTTAGTAAGTCAGTCACTAAAGATGACTTAAAGACCTTACTTGCTGACGGAACATACTTGAACGACGCAAACAGCGAGTACAAGTATGAACAAAAAATCAACCTTGGTAGCCTTAACATGAGCTTCTTCGCAGATAGTGATTATAAGAATAAAGAGCCCACAGTCGGCTTCAAGTTAGCTGACGGTGTTAGAGTAATGAACTATACCCTTGACTTTACTACTAATGCTGAATCATCAGTTTCCACAGCAGGAGACTTGACAGACTTAGAAACCACTGACATATCAATATTAGGAAAGGACTATTATATCTTAGACGCAAAGAATGCAACAGCAGCAGGTACATACCTTGGAACATTCACATTGCTTGATTCTGCAAACTCAGTTGTTGTCACAGAAGGCGAGAGCCAGACAGTAACTGTAGGAGGCAAGCCATACACAATATCAGTCGCTTATATCGCTGACAATAAAGTCAAGCTTGATGTAAACGGCGAGATGACAAACGTATTGACAGCTACTACAACTACAACATTCAAGTTGGAGGATGGCACATATGTAGGCATCAAAGAGATATTGTACAACTCCAAAGAGAGTGGAGTAAGCAAGGTAGAGATGAGCATAGGTTCTGGAAAATTGGAAATTTCCTCAGGAAATGACGTTGAACTCAACGACGACTCTATATCTGGCCTTAAGGGCTATATATTCAGAGGAAGCCTATCGGGAGGAAAGGAGACAATGGACAAGATAGTCCTTACATGGGATACTGACGACACAATGTTCGTAAGTCCGACTTCAGACTTAGTAATGCCAGGATTTAATGCAGTCAAGCTTTCAATGGGAGACTTTATAGTCCCTAAGAAGGAATTGGCTGAAGTGAATTATGATGGCGACGACAGTATATCATTAGTAGTGCCTATCAAAGATGGGACTGCTGATTTCAATATATTGTATGCTAACTCTAACGGCGCGTTCATAGGACTTGGAAAATCTGTTGATGAACAATTGACTACAGGAGCTACATCATTGCTCGTGAACCTGACTTCAGGCGACCGAGACAAGTGGTTTGTTGCTTCATGGAACTCAACCAAAGATGCTGAGTCCTACTTGTTATCTGCAAGCATAGAAGAGAAAGATGGCAAGAATAGAACAACAATCAAGAATGAAGTGACTGGAAATAATGTTTGCGAGGATAAAGCTAATGGCGATGTCTGTCAGTTTGGCAGCGTAAGCCTTAACATTATCGGCGTCAACAAAACAGGAAGCAACAAGTGGGTTACAATGACAGGAGGTTCGGGAGTATCCTTTGATAAAGTATACACCACGGACGGCTTGAAGATTGCATTGCCACTAATGTCAACTATTAATGATACTGTTGTTGATGGAGAAATCTTCCTCAACAGCACCGCCGGAGGTATTGGAGGTGCTCCTGGACACAATAATAATACATATTATTTGTTCATGACAGAAATGGATAAGGATGACAATGTTGCAAAGGGAATAAAGTTCAATGCTACATTAGGACACGATAGCGATGGAAATGTACATGTCACAACATTTGACACTGGACAAACCAAGCTTGATGTACCTGGTTCAAGTGATGACCAAGTAAGCATGGTCGTATCAGACTTAGCTACAAAGGTCACAAGAACAGTCAGCTCAGACAAAGGAAAACTTCAGGTTGAATACCATGGAGGAGAATCCTATGCTGACGTATTCCTTACTTCATTGGAGGCGCAAGTCTCAACAAGCGGAAGCACTGCTAAAGTATTGCCTATAAAAGACTCAGAAGCAGCATCAGTAACAGCTAATAACTTGGTTGTTGTTGGTGGAAGCTGTATTAACAGCGTTGCTGCTGATTTACTTGGAGGCGCTCTTTGCGGAGCTGACTTTGAGGCTAAGACAGGTGTTGGAGCTGGAGCATTCCTTATCGAGACATTCTCTCGCACAGGAGGCGGAGTTGCAACACTAGTTGCTGGTTACAATGCAGAGGACACAACAAGTGCAGCCAAGTATTTGACTACCAAAGTTGTTGACACATCTGTCGGCAGCGTGGTAACAAAGAAGTCTGTTACTTTTGAAGCCCTAGCTTAAACCGAGATTTTTTAATTTATCTTTTTCTTTTTTTTCTTTTTTTATCTTCTGGCGAGAGCCAGATTTTGGATACTTAACTGGACTTCCATATAATTTTTAAAGCATAATTTCCAAGAGAATTTATGAATAACCTTAGAAAGATAGAAAGCAGAGAGGAAATGGAAAGAAAGAGAAAAAGGAATACTCTATTCTTGAGCATTATCATGATATCAATACTTGTGTTCAGCACAGCAGGCTATTTTGCATTTAAGGACGATAGTGACACGCAGAGCAATACAGAGGGAGTGCAGAACATGGGAGGAGACTCATGGGTCTTCAAATATGGCGAGCAGACAGTAAAACTTAGCAATTCCCCGGAAAGCGTGAAGAACATAACTGTCTTCGTCAACGAGGACATTTCTTCATATTCAGGCAAGATAGTTTATGTTGCCTCTGAGAATGATGCGGGCTTGTATGAAATTTATTCTGCGCTGTCAGGATATGCTGGGCGCGTCCAGCCGGCATGCTATGGAAAGTGCACTAAGGACTTGCCAGAGAAAGAGTGCAATGAAACCATGATTGTGGTAAAGCCTGCAAATGCAACAGATATGGTTTATCAAAAAGACAGCTGTGTGTTCATAGAAGGGGATTTAAAGGCTGTTGATGCTTTCCTCTATAAGATATATGGGATAATATAAAATGGCTAAAAGAATAAAACGAGACAAAGAAACACATATTGATAAGGGAATAAAGAGATATCTCCCCCTTATTATCTCTCTTGCTGCCTTGGCAGTTATTTTCCTCGTTCTCTATTACTTCTTCCAGGGAATGGGCAAGGTTGAATACCAAGGATTAACCTTTATCAAGCAGAAGTTTGGAAGCATACAGGTTTACACTTACAGTTACCTTGTGAAGAGCCCTGATGGGAAAATTCTTCAGAATACACTTTACCTCAGACTAGACCCAAGCAAGAACAAGGTGCCTGTTGAGGGAGAGATAATTTACAGAGAAGGCATGCTAACTTACATCAGCATTAATGCCACGGAACTAAGTAAATGCAATGACAGCATGATTTCTGTTGCAAATCTGGTTAATTTCCTTTCGAATAACAATATCAAAGTAAAGGGAGGAACTCCTGACAAGCAGGAAGCGCAGAATAACAACCAGACATATGTCAACTGCAATAATTATCCCCTGAATACAGTCATACTTCTAACTGAGGGAGATGAGACAAAGATAACAAAGCAGAATAATTGCTACATTGTAAGCGCAAACAACTGCGAGATTCTGCCGGCTGTGGAGAAGCTTATAGTCCAGTCAATTCTTGATGCAAGAGTATACAACTCAGGAAAAGAGGCGAAAGCCTGAGTAAGTTATCAGAGTTACGATTATTCCTGCAAGAACTGCCCCGAGGGCAATATAAGCAAATGATTTCTTCTTATCCATACCAAGGGCCCAGGAGCCCAGGGCAGCTGTATAAACCCCTGTGAATGGCAGAGGTATTGCAACAAATATCATCAAGCCGATGTAGCCATATTTCTCAATTTGTCTGTGAATCTTGTGCCTTGCTCTTTCCAAGACCTTATGGAATAATTTGTTGTACCATTGCATGTGGAGGAACAGATTGTTCAAATATTCCAGAAAAATAAATATTAACGGGACAATGAGTATATTTGCCAGAGTGCAAATCAAGAAAGCAGTTAAAGGATTTAATCCATAGGCAATTGCAAGAGGAATTCCCCCCCTTAGCTCAGAGATTGGCAGCATGCTAAGCAAAATTATCTCAAGAAGATTATTCATTGTTTGCCTCTCTTTATGCTATGAAAGATATTTTTTAAATCTGTGTATCCGGGAATTGCCTTTATCTCGAAGAGATAAACATTTGCGAACCAGATAGCTACAACAAGAACAGTTGAACCGAAATTCCAGACAAGCTTATGGGTGAAATCAAAATATTGGTCTCCTGTTATGAACAATGCTGCAAAAACAACAATGCGCAGGATGTTAAGAACTAAGAGGGAGAGAATAGTGAAACCAAGGCTTTTTGCCCTTATTTTTGGCTTCAAGGGGGTTGCAAGGTTCAAGATTAAGAGCAGATAATATGCAGAGCCTGCAATGCAGGCAGGAATAAGCTGGATTGAATAGCTGTTGAATATAAGGCATTCATTGGATAAGGTTATTCCATGATAGAAAATGCTGAGAATCCAGTAAACAGGATAAACTGTAAGTGGTGTGAAGATAAAGTAAAAGATAAGCATGCCAGGCAGGGCTATCAGGACAAGAAATAGGTAACGCAGGAATAATTTCAACGTATCTTCAAGGTTCATAAAGAATCAAAGCAAAAGAGATTTATAAGCTATCCCAAAACTATCTCTTCAGAATTCTGACAGCAAGAACAATTATCAGGATAATCAAGATTAAGTTTATGCCGCCGATTATCCAAAGCAAGGTCTTGTTTCCAGTGAACAGGCCTGAAAGTGAAGATGTCCAGCTTGAGCCTTCTTCTATAGTTACTGCAACTGACTTTGAGTCTATCTTGTCGCCTGCTTTTGTCTCGATTGTGAAGGTTTTCTCTCCTGAAACGCCAGCATCAACTGCGAATGTGAATTGGACTTCTCTGCTCTCGCTTCCATTCAACGTCAATATCCTGTCTGAAATTGACTTCAATGTTGCCCATGATTCAAAGTCTTTTGCATCAACAACAAAGGTATTCTTCCCTATGGCAAGGTTCTTTATCAAAGCTGTAATGACAAGTTCCTGTCCTGCTTTTGCTTCACTATCCAATGAGGCAGTTATTTCTGTAAGGGGCTTGCTTGTAGCATTGGTTGTTCCGCCTATTCCGCCAGCAACTGTTATCCTTGCTTCCCATGTTGTGTCTGAATGGTCTGTGTACAAGTCAGATGATTTCTTGTAATCAAAGTATGTGTCTAATTTCAGGGTATAAACTCCATTTTCTGCAGTGTAAGGCACAACAAATGAGAAGTCAACAGGCTCTGAATCTCCGCTGTCAAGAGAGAAGGATGAAGACTCGATATTCAAGCCAAGCTTTGAATTGTAGAGTGTTACTTTTACCTTTGTCTGGTCCTCTGTTCCTATGTTGTAGGCTCTTGTGCTGACATGAACAGTATCGCCTGTCTGCACAACAAGCTCTGGAGAGACAACTATCTCATCTTCATTCAAAACAATGTCCTTTGATTTCTTTGTTATGGAAATTGAGTCTACCGAACTATCTGGAACATCTGTGGCTTCATAGGAATTGCAATATGAGCTTTCTTTGCCGCTTACATATGCCTTGACATAAAGAGAGTATCTTCCATCTGAGTCTTCAACATCTACAGGCACTTGGAATTCGAACTTGACTGTCTCTGAATCTCCATCGTCTATTGAAACTTCCTGCTCAAGATAATTATCACCATCTAATTCTATGAAATCCTTATCTTCTGTATCATAGAGTGCAAGCCTGACAACAAAATCCTTGTCCTTGCCAATATCATTTCCGACATCCACTTCGATTTCAACATTGTCAAGAGGCTTCCATTCCCATTCATTATCTGTATCAGAAGAAACATCTGATATATCTTCTATAGTGACTTTTGTGGCATTGATATTCCCATTCTTGCAATAAACGCCCATGATTGTAAATCCCTGTGTGTCATTTGCAATAGGATAGTCCAAATCTTTTGCAAGCACAGTTATGCTGTGGTCGCCCAACTCCAAATCATTGATATTCTCAAGAGAATTTATATTGACAGTTGTTGAGCTGCCGGCGCTAAGCGCAAAGTTATTCTTTGAGAATGAGACGTTAATTCCTCCTGAATATGTAAGGTTTATGTGGTTGAGAGCAGTATTTCCTGTATTTGTGACTGTCATGGTGGCATTCTGTTGTGAATTCAAATCTGTTGGGTCCGAGATATCAAGTGAATAGGTATTATTTATTGGAACAGAGAATGATATTACCTCGTTTGAGCCTGTGCCACTTGGGTCAGCAGTTATTGTGAATGTAAGTGTGCCTGACTGATGGGCAGTGAAAGAAACTGTTTCGGTAAATGTCTTTGTTTCATTTGCAACAAGAGAAGTATCTGTTGGCAGGGTTATTGTTGCGCTTCCTGATGTCACAGAAGAGGTCCATGTGATTGGAGAAGCGTCAAGTCCTGTGTTTGTAATATTGAACACGACTGAGAATGAACCTGCATCATGCAAAACGCTTGCTGGCTCAGAAACTACTGCTGAAGAAAGACTTGCAGCGCTTGCAAAGCCTGCTATAAGAAATACTGACAGAATTGCAACCAAAAATAATGGGAAATGTTTTGATGTTTTCATTTTATGTTGTAACTCGATAATTACACTGGTTTATAAATATTTCTATTTGTAAGAATATAGTTGCATTTAAGACATCAAGATTTGCTGTTTGCGTAACCCCTCAACTTTAACAAACGCAAATCTTGGGTGCTCAAGAACCCAAACACGCCCCAGACTTCAGCCAGAGGGTTCTTGACAAACTTTAAATAAAAGAGCATATTAGAAATCTTGAGGGAAAATGGCAATAAGGGCGAGAGAAAATGTCGTGGGTGCATGGGCGTTCCTTGCGGGAGTTGTGCTTGCGATATTAGTAGGGGTTTTTGCAGGCGACAAAATCAATCCTCTTATTCTATGGGTTCTTGTTGGCTTGGGACTTGTCGTGGGCTATTTTGTGCCTGAGAAAAGCATCCAGACTTTCTTGATAGCCTCTGTTTCCTTAGTTATAGTAAGTTATATAGGGATGTCAGGCATGGTGCTAAATGCAGCAATAAGCGGAGTGCAGATAGGGAAGATGATATCCTCGATTCTTGGCACACTCTTAATGTTATTTGTTCCCGCAACAATCCTTGTAGCCCTTAAGACAGTATTCTCAATTTCTGCGATACGCGCCGAGAAGGAATAGGGCATATAATATAGTGCCCTGTTATTTGTGAAAGATTGTTATCTGAATACCTAGAAAGTCATTGAGCAGTATAACGATTTTACAATTAACTCTGTTTAAAGAATATATTTATTGTGGCAAAAATGATTAGTTATCCGCCTAGAAAGTCTGTTCTCTTTTCCTTTGCTGGAGCTGCAGGCGCCTTGTGGATGTCTGCAAACTGAGGGGTTGCGATTATTACGCTCTCTCCAAAACCGGCAATCTTGCCTTCAATTGCATCGATTGTCTTTTTTATCTTTGCCACTGCTCTCTTGAACTCAATTATGTCCTTGCTCTTTAAAGGCTTGGTGTCAATGACTGCAATTGTATATCCTTCCCTCAAAGCATTAAGAATTGGGTTGATATCGTCGAACTCGCGAAGCATAAAAGGCTTCACAATTACCTTATTATCGTTTGCCTGTGCAGCGTTAAGGTCGATTTCAACATATTCATCAGACTCATCTTTGCCAAACAACTTTTTTAAGCTAAACGCCATGCCTAATAATTAAATTTGGTACTATATAAATATTACTGTAACAATTAACTATAATTCAAAAAACTAGCTTTTCTTTTTTGTAAGAATTTCTGTAAGCTCTTTTCTTAATTTTCCAGTTTTTTCCTCAAGGATTTTCTCCTGTTTCTCGACGCTGGAAATGCGAAGCTCAAGAATTTTTTGTTTTTCTAAGAGCTCTTTTAATAAATCTGCCTTGTTTGAGCGAATCATCACTCCGCCAATGACTTTATAGACTTCATCCTCTGTTTTTTTCAAGTCATTCAAGGCGCTAACAACTTCGTTTAGTTCAATCTGAACTGTTTGCTTCTGCATAAGCTGGTTTTGCAAGTTCTGCTCTAAAATTTGGAGTTCTTGTATCTTGCTTCCTGTTGCTTCATCTATATCCATTAGAATTACACTGCCTTAAGCTTCACAATCTGTGACCTTGGCTTATAGAATATCTTTGAATTGCAGTGAGGGCAGACAAATCTCTTCTCAAGAATCTTGTTTGTGATGGGCTTGCCGCATTTGAAGCATTTATATTGTGCCATGGTTTTGGGTGTTAAATTTTGTTTTTAAACTTATTTATTTTATTATTTTTTCTCGGTAAGCGAGTAAGCTGGGCCAGCGAATATCTTGCCTGTTTTCTTGCATTTCCAGATTCCTGCAGCGATTGTCTTTGCCTTTCCATTGCAGAATGGAGAGGGCTGGCTTTTTCTCTGCAATTCTTCTATTGCATTGAAGTTCTTTCTAACATTAGTGCCGTATCCGGCGCCAAATTTGCCCATTGCTTTTATTTTCTTTGTTTTGCTTCCCATGTTTTGTTTTTGTTGAAATTGATTTATTTTAACCATTCCGACAGAATGGCGGAATGGGGATGCCCGGATTTGAACCGGGGTTGCGAAGTCCCAAACCTCGAGTGTTAACCAGGCTGCACTACATCCCCTTAATAGAGGGATTAATTTTGGGTATTTAAGTTTACTTCTTGGTTTACTTCTTTGCTGGCTTTTTCTCTTCAGGTTTTGCCCCTGCTCCAGCTCCGCTGGCAACTTGGGCTCCTGCTGCTGGCGCTCCTGCTGGCGCTCCGGCTACTGGTGCTGCTCCAGGCGCTGCTCCTGCTGCTGGTGCCCCGGCTGCTGCGGCTGCTGCTGCCTTAGCTGCTTCCTCTGCTGCTTTTGCTTCCTCAAGAGCTTTCTTCTCTTTCTCTTGGCGGGCCTTTACAATCGCGAAATGCTCTTCCAGTTTCTTTTTCTTCTCTTCAGATGCTTCTGTAATCTCATTCTTTATTTCATTATCATAAACTCCTGCGTCTATTTCTTTCTCAACTTCCTTTGCTTCCTTGTTGTCCACTAAAACGCCTAAAGAAACACAACTTCCAATAATTAGCTTGACTGCTTTTTTCATATCCTTTGCAAGAAGATTTGGCATCTTTGTTTTTGCAATTGAGATTATGCGCTCAAGGGAAATGTTTCCTACCTTGAATTTCTTTGGCTCTCCCGAGCCTTTTTCTGCAGAAATTTCTTTTTTTATTAACTCGGCTACGGGAGGCGAGAAAACTTTCACCTTGAATGTTTTTGATTTTGGGTCAACATCAAGCTCAACAGGAACTTTCATTCCTGCAAAGCCTTTTGTTGCTTCATTAACATCAGAGATTACTTTGCCCATATTTATTCCAAGAGGACCGAGCTGCTGTGCTACTGCTGGGCCTGGCGCCATTTTCCCACCATCAACAATTAATTTAACTTGCATTTTTATTCTCCTGCTTTCTTCGCGCCTTCTTCAGACTCGGGTTCAGCTTCTCCTCCTTCTTTTTCACGCCTTATAACCTTTATGTTGTCCATCTTTATTGTGACTGGAATAGGGACTGATGCTCCAAGAAGAGAAACTACGACTTCCCCCTTTGTCTTGTCTACACGAGTTACTTTTGCTTTCTCTCCCTTGAATGTTGAGCCAATCATTTCCACTATGTCTCCAACTTGTATGTTAATATCCTCAACTTTTGGCTCAAGCATGTTTTTAATTTCTTCGTAGGTAAGTGTCTTGCCAATTATTCCTTTTATATAAGGGAGATTGAAAACAGCTTCTTCAGCGCTCTCCCTATCGGCTGCTTCAAGAATTATGTAGCCTCTTAAGCCATGCGGACGTATGACTGAAAAAACACTGAGCTGTTTCTTCTCAGAACGGTCTGCAACCATTTCGAGAGCGCGCTCTTCCTTATTTGTCGTTACTTTTATTATAAATATCATTTTTATTGAATCTCCTGCTCGCAAACCCACTCGAGATATTTACTGATTATTTCACTCGTGAATTTGCTCGTTACTCCCTCACGTCTGAAAACTGAAGAAGTAGTTAATAATATAGTAAATTGATGGTTTAAAAATCTTACTTTTTAGGAGGATTATATTTATCAAGAGAGGCTTTGAACTTTCTTACATTATCTATAAATCTTACAACAGAGATTCCTGCCGACGCTGCAAGTTCAACAACTCGAGGATTGCTTTCTGAAAGAGAGCCGTATGGTGAGATTTCCCTTATTTCCTTTCTGTGCTTAGAATAAAAGTCCTCTATTCTTCTTGCTCCGGGGGCGGTTGGAGGAACATTCACCCTTGGGGGTTCTGTGCTTTTCAGGGGATAGAAAAGAGTATAACAATTCTCCTGCTCTTTTGTTGTTTCGTCCTTGCTCGGCTGCTCGCCCCGCCTTAGCCTTTCTATTGCCCTTGCCTGAATTTGCCTGAATGATTCTTTTTCTGCCATCTTAGAATTATTGGGTTGTATCCAGCTTGACAAGATATTCCTTGATTCTTTCCACTATCTGGGGAACAAGGAATTTCTCTATTTTTGTCGTGAAAATCTCTGTCAAAGAGGAAAATTCTGACATCCTGTATTTGTTTTCCAATTTTTCGACGAGCATTGCATCTCTTAATCTTTTAAGCTGCCTTCTTATATTACTCTCTGCAAGCCCTTTTGCTTCAAGTGAATTTTGCTTCCTGAGGGCATCAACTTTATCTCTTATTTCAACGGAAGATAACATTACTTTCTGTTTTCTTGCATCTTCGAGAATAAGAAGAATATCTACAATAATATCACGGGAATCTCCTGGCTGCAGCAATCCCAGAGATAAGCAAACTTTCCTGACAAGCTCGCGCTTTGGGGCATCATAAGGTTTCTCATATTTTCTCAATGTTATCTCGCCCAAAGGCACATCTTTTACCATATACAACCAAATACAATAATGGTTATAAAGCTAACTTCTGAATGGAAGAGTATGGCAATTGTATGCCCTAATACTCAAGACTGCCCTTTCTATGAAGCATTGCTTAAGAAGAGAGGTACACACCTAAGAAATGTTATAGCATATGATCCTGGAGCCAAACAATACAGGTGTGATGCATTATTTCATTTGGGAGCTGAAGAACTTGCTGCCTTAGGTTTGGTTGGAAGTGAAAGAAATTGTTCTCATCTTGAGATAATCAATAAGCTAGAGAAAATAGCAGATAAAGTAGAGGGTTTGGGGGCAAAGAAATAAAATGGAATTAGTCGCATTCTTGGGAAAAGACAGGGAAACCTGGGGGCAGATAACTGCACTCATCAACAGGCAGGATTGGGACAGGATTATTCTCGTGAAGAACAAAGATGCTGATGAGTTTTCTTCCGGGAAAAAGTGCGAGATTGTGAATATAAATTCCGAGAAGCCGATGCTTGAGCTGAAGGAGGATATAATGGGAAAACTAAGGGGAAAATTAAGCGCGTTTGAGGTTGCGCTTTCGCTTGCTTCCGGGAATGGTAAGGAGCATATGGCAATGATTTCTGCATTGCTCAGCATCCCTGTCGGAGTAAGGCTTGTTGTGTTCACAAAAGAAGGCGTTGAGTTTATTAACTGAGAAAAAAATGAAATTGAAAAAATATCTTGAAAGGCAGATTAGAGAAAGAATGGTCGGGTGGGCATTAAGAGTTAATGAAGCTGAAATAATATTGCGCGCGCTTCCGGGAAAGGATATAGAGAGCTTGGGAAATTTTGAGGTTTGTCTTAACCCTCTTTTGGCTGGCGAGGGTGAAAAAATAGTAACATTAGAATACCATGGCTCTTTGGAAGAGGCTATAAAGCAAGCTGAGAAGAGATTTAAGGCTGTAAACAATAGAGAAGATGTTCAGGCAGGCTATAGTGTTTTTGTTAGACTGGGCAGACTTGAGGACAGATATGAAATTCCGCCAAAATATTGGAAGAAGTTCAAGGGAAAATAATTCTTATAGTTTAATCTTACAAGATTGCGAAAAGCCACTTCACCAACATTAATGCAATTAGGGCAAGGAAGAACCATGTTGAGAACTTGAAAGCCCATTTTGCAACTTTTTCTTTTCTTGTGACGCCCCAGATTGTGAGATAGAAGAACCTTCCGCCGTCAAATATGCCAAGTGGAAGCATGTTGACTAAAGCAACGCTGATATTAATCACAACAAGCCACCATAGCATATCAAGAATGAAAGTCCCAAGGTCCCCTATCTTAGATTCATAATAAATGAAGGGGTCCCTGATTTTTGAAATAAATGTGTAAAAGAAAGAGAATAATCCTTTTGGTTTGGAATAAGAGAGCCCAATGCCGAGGAAAGGCTTTCCGCCCCTTGATGCGAGATTTATATTATACTCGTGTATTTGCTTGTCTGATGTTATTGTCCTTATTATTACATTATCTCCCGGGTTGAATGATGAAAGACTTGCATTCAGTTGCTGATAGTTTGTTATTTTCTGCCCGTTTATCTCGAATATTGCTCCTGCGAGCCCTGCGTTTATTGCTGGCGCATCATCAAATACAATAACTGAAGATTTTCCGCTTGCAAACGAGTCATTCAGCACCAGGATATCTGCAATATAACTCTTATTCTCAGATATTATCTTTATCAGGGTTGTATTTTCTATGAAGTTTGGACTTATATATGAAATTGAAGAGAGATTAATCTGCTCAACAGAATACATATTGAAATTAACCCCTGATGGCGCAAATGCGCAGATAAAGAAGAGCCAGAGAATTGCTCCAAACAAGATTGTGACTATGGCATTTGCAAAAGTTCCTGCCGCAAGAACAGATAATTGAGCAAACTTTGGGGATTTCTGCATTTGCTTGTCATCCTGCTCGACAAACGCGGCAAGGAAAGGACCAAGAAAACCAAATCCTGTTGAAAGAATTTTTATCTTATTAAGCCTTGCAAAGATTCCATGTGCAAATTCATGAACTATCGCAACTACTGCAATTATTATAATCCAATAGGTGAAATAGAAAGGAGGAAGATAATCTATCTTGAAGAGTTCGGGCAGGTAAGGTATCAGAGGCATTATGACAGGGACTTTCAGAACCTGGGCAAGATTAGGCGAAGCGATATAGATATAGGCTACTCTTACAATGAACCAAATTGCAGAAATCATCAAGATATAACCGGAAGCCAGGACAAGGTATTGCGTTGGCTTGAGAAGTTTCTTGTAATGAGAGGTTGCCCAATCTATGAATTTTATTCCGACTTTGGTTCGATAGAGATAGAGCAAGCCGTCGCGCCTCAAGTTTTTTCTTCGCTTGTAGAGAAATAGCACAACAAACAATGTGAACAAAACTAGGAAGATTAAATCGTATGTGACAAAGCTCATTATTTATTTACCTACTTTTTCTTGATTGGCCTGAATGCATGGCCAGAGCATCTTGGACACTTAATTTTTCCGGCAAGCACCCGCACCATTTGTGTCCTGATTTTCTTGTTGCAGTCCCTGCAGATAAAAACATTCTGAAACATCCTTGTCTGGGCAATTGGAATTTTTGTTGCCATCTTACAAAACCCTCATTATGACTTTCTTGCCTTCAATGTCCCAATATTCCACTTGCTTCTCAGCAACTAAACTCTCTTTTAATTCTGGAATATAAGGAATTTCTATTGTTTCATAAGACTCGAGGTCCATTATTGAAGCTGTTGACTCAGAGACAGATAGAACCTGTGCGCGCTTCTTTTCAATCATTGGAACCTCGAAGCGCTCTGCGCCCGGGCAGGCCATAACTTTCTTGTTGCCTGTTATGACATTGATTGCTTCAATTCTGCACTTTGATGCGCCATGCTTTCCTGACTTGCTTATGTCGTTGCTTCGGACATTATATGCTTCACCATCAATAAGCACTGTTGTGCCTGCTTTGGCATCATGCGCAGTAATTATTTTTAAAACCATAACCTTCAGATAAAAAGTAGATTTATAAAGATTTGCTCAAACAAATCTTTAATGCTCGGTTGGTAAACCTTCGCATATAAAGATTGCCTTTCAGTTTCATGCCAATATTTTTAAACTAACCTAATCAAAGAAAAACATGGAAATAGCAAACAAGAAGGACTTTGTGGAAATCAAGTTCACAGGATATGTAAATGGCAATGTGTTTGACTCAAACATAGAGGAAGACTTGAAGAAGTTGGACTCGCAGGGAAAGCCTCGGGAAACAATAGTTATTGTTGGTGAGGGCATGCTTGTTCCTGGATTTGACAAGGCTATCGAAGGAAAAGAAATAGGAAAAGAATATGAGGTTAATGTTTCTGCAAAGGAAGGATTTGGGGACAGAAAGAGAGAGCTTGTAAAAACAATTCCCTTGAAAATTTTTACAGAGAAGAAGATAAATCCTTATCCTGGAATGGTGCTTGCAATGGATGATAATTTGGCGAGAGTGATTACTGTCTCGGGAGCAAGAGTCCTGACTGATTTTAACAATCCGCTCGCAGGGAAAGACTTGGTTTACAAATTTAAAATTGTAAGAAAAGTAATTGATGAAAAGGAGAAGGCAAAAGCCCTGCTGGAATTCATGTTCAAATTTGTTCCTGAGTTTGAAGTTGGCGAGAATGTCGTAATAAAAGGGCCCAAGTTTATTGAATCTTATGTAACTGCTTTCAATCCGAAGTTCAAGGAATTGATGGGCAAGGAGCTAAAGCTTGAAGAAGTCAAGAATGAGAAGAAAGGTGAAGAGAAAAAAGAGGTTGTGATTGAAAAGAGCGAAGAGAAAAAAGAAAATTCTAAAGTTAAAAAAGATTAATTAACTAATTTTTATGGGAGACACTTACGGAGTCTTTTCAAATCTTCTTCCTGCTCCTTGTGGAGTCTTTCAAAGGTTTTTTTGCTTGTCTCTTGATGTCTTTTGTAAATGCTGTGAACATAGTGGGCTGCTGCGTCAATTGCATTTGTTGCAGCAAGTAGACCTAAACATTTGAGACGGTCTGATGGTGATAGGGGACCAAGCACCATGCTTCCAATGACAGGGATTCCCAATCCAATGGCAGATATATATGAGGCAATTACTGAGTACTGCTCATCCATTTCTGATAGTACGCTCTGGCCCTGCTTTGTATCTCTAGAATGATGAAGCATCCCTCTCACTCCTGAAAATGCCGCAAAAGGAGTGAGGGCACCATAAAATGCTCCTTTTGCCAATCCTCTCACGACAGGCATTGTTCCATTGTAAACCTTAGAAATATCACCCTTAACAATTTCTGTTAGCATCATGAAAGAAAGCAATTTTGGGAGTATAAAAAGTTAATTTGGGATTTTTGTCTTGAGCAGTAACAATTTTTTGTTTAATTGAGTTTATTACAAAGAACATTGTTTTCTGTACAACAATACTTATAAATGGTTTAAACTTATTCTGAGGAATGGCTGAATTATTCGAAAAAACAGGTGCGGCTGAAACAGATATTGACAAAGAGCTTGAGACAATTATCCAGAAGCATGCTGCCCGTGTCAAGGTTGTTGGATGCGGCGGAGGAGGAGGAAATTCTGTATCTCGCATGAAAGAAATTGGAATAAAAGGATGCGAGATTATTGCGATAAACACTGATGCGCAGGATTTGCTGTACACAAATGCAGACCATAAGATTCTTATTGGAAGAGAGTTAACTCACGGGCTTGGAGCTGGCAGCAATCCAAAAGTGGGAGAACAGGCTGCCCGAGAAAGCGAGCAGGAAATAAAGAAAAAATTGGGAGAGGTTGACATGGTTTTCATCACATGCGGGCTTGGAGGGGGAACAGGAACAGGCTCTGCGCCTGTTGTGGCTGATTTGGCAAAAAAACAGGGCGCTTTGACAATAGGTGTAGTAACTTTGCCATTTACAGTTGAGGGGCAAAAGAGATTGGAGAATGCGCAGTATGGCTTGGAGAGATTAGCTTCATGCACAGACACATTGATTGTTATTCCAAATGATAAATTGCTTGAGATAGCCCCGGAGCTGCCGATTCACACTGCTTTTAAGGTTGCTGATGAGATTTTGACTAATTCTGTAAAAGGAATTACAGAGCTTATCACAAAAGCAGGGCTTGTTAATCTGGATTTTGCAGATGTAAAGGCAGTAATGTCAAATGGCGGAGTCTCCCTTATTGGAATTGGAGAGTCTGACTCGAATGAAAGAGCAAGAGATGCTATTGATAAAGCAATAAAGAATCCGCTTCTTGATGT
>CAYGYN010000077.1:0-15336 GCA_964354195.1 Candidatus Woesearchaeota archaeon
AAGGCATAGGGATGATCCGTGGACATTGCCTCTTTTCATAAATAAGAAGATGTTGAACTCATTTGCAGCAGGATTATTGAGCTTCATGATTGATGGCAATCGCACGCTCTTGGTTGCAGGAATAAGAAGCTCTGGAAAGACTTCACTTCTTGGAAGCTTAATGCTTGAAATAATGTCAAAATTCAGGATAATTGTTGTTGAGGATACTTTGGAACTTCCGGCAGATGCACTTAGAAAACTTGGCTATGATATTTTAAGGATGAAAGTCAGAAGCGCGCTTGTTTCAGGGACAACCGAAGTTGAGGCATCTGAAGGAATAAGAACAAGCCTCAGGTTGGGAGATTCTGCTCTTATAGTTGGAGAGGTAAGAAGCTCTGAGGCCAAAGCGCTTTATGAGGCAATGAGAGTTGGCGCTTTGGCGAACGTGGTTGCAGGGACAATTCACGGAGATTCTCCTTATGGTGTTTTTGACAGGGTTGTAAATGACCTGGATGTTCCGGCGACAAGTTTCAAAGCAACAGATTTGGTGCTGATAGCTAATCCTGTAAAGACGCCTGATGGCATGCATTCAATAAAAAGAGTCATGAGCTTAACAGAAGTAAGAAAGCATTGGCAGAAAGACCCTGCAGAAGAGGCTGGTTTTGTTGATTTGCTCAGGTATAATGTTGAGAAAGATGATTTGGAGCCTACGCCGGAATTGATTAATGGAGAGTCTGTGATAATAAAGAACATTGCGGGGAGTGTCAAGGGTTGGGCTGGAAACTGGGATGCGGTTTATGACAATATTTTGCTTAGGGGAAAGATGAAGCAGGAAATTGTTGACATTTCCAACAAGTTGGCAAGGCCTGAGATAATGGAAGCTAAATTCAACATGTTTTCGCACAACGCATTTCATAGAATAAGTGACGAGGTAACAGAAGAAATTGGGATACCTTTGAGCGACAGGGTATTTCCAGAATGGAAAAAGTGGCTTTTAGATGCGGTGAAGAAGTTTTAAACTAATTCTATTTGTTATCAAACTATAACTGGGTGAAGAGCAACATCAAGAACAATGGGGAGAATTTGTGAAGATGGAACAACTTTTGTCTTTTCAAAAGACAAAATTATCCTGCTGTGCCGCCGAGAACCATGGAGGCGAGCAACGTAAGCGCAAGTATTGAGATAAATGCCACTATCAAATAGAGCAACATTCCTGTTTTCAGATTCTTTGCGAGTTCTGCTTTTTCCCTAAGAGGGTCTTTGCCTGCGTCGACTGTTACAAGGGCTGCTGTGAGGATGAATGAGATTTCTATCAGGTAGATTCCAACTGCTATCTGCATAAAGTATGGTGGAATCATCTCTTTTACGTTGAAAAGTTGTGTTATCTGCCCGATATTTCCGAATCCTGCGACTGAGCCGCCCTCGCCTGCTGTGGCTGTCAGGGCTTGCAACTTGTTCAGAATGGTTGTAATCATGCTTGACAAGCCAACAACGACTCCGGCAAGCATTGGCGCAAGGAAAGTCATGTTTGACTTCATGTCAGAAACAACTTCTGCCAACAAATCTCTTAATCTCTGGTTTATTTTCTGGATGTTTTTGACATATTCTGAGATTGACATCAAAGAGCGGGCTGCGACTTGCAATCCTTTCTTTACTGACTCAACAAGAATTTTCATTGATGTTGAGATTAAAGCAGAAGGATAGTAAATTATTGCACCTCTCCTTGTATCAAAGAGCGCGCGCTCGACAGACATTCCCAATTGCTGGATATTTTGATTCACAAGAGCAAAGAAACCCTCTGTTTTTTGCCCTCTTGTTGATTCTGCCACTTTTGCAAATGCGATTTCTGCAGGAATGCCATCACCAAGGCGATTGCCTAATTGGAACAAGGAATTTGTAAATTCTTCCTCCAAAACACGGGTATCGTCTCTTGTTTTTATCAACTCGCGGGTTTTTCTCGAATATGCAATTGAGAAGAACAATGCAATTGAGAGGGGAATGAAAAGGCTGAGGATAACTGCGAGAGGGCCCAATGGACCTATTGTAACTCCCTCTGGTGTTTTGGAAAAATCAAACAGCTTCGTATCTCCAAGGAAAGACATTCCCCATTGTGCGCCAGTAGGGTCAAGATGAAAACCATAATATAGAATAAATGGAAGCAACCCTATTAACAAAAGAGGGAAGGTTATGAGCGCGGCTGTTGTCCAGTGCTTTCTTGATTTGTATTTCTCGTATTCTGGATTTAATTCAAGGACAGAGGTTTCTCCGTAGCCGCCAGGACGCTTTAATAGAACGCTGGAAGTTAAGTAAAATACCATGAAAGGTATAATTATATTAAACAAAACAAAAACATGGGGCCATTGGATGATTCCGCCAAGCAATGTTGAGCCAAGCGGCAGGAGGGCGAGCCCCAAGGTTGGCAGAACAATGCCCAACATATAGACATTTGTCAGAGGAGAACGTATTTCTCGCGAATATTTCAACATCTTCTCATAAATTCCATCAAGAATAACTTGCAATGATTTTTCGAGAATCTCAATTCTATGTGCTTCAGAAGGCTCGAATAAAGAAGATTCTATAAGGTGGAAGGCTTCAATAAACTCCGGGGCATAGCCCCTCCATTGCTCTAAGTATGCCTCGAGAGAATCTTTTATTGTTGAGTATTTTCCTATTTCTACATCATAAAACACCTTCTTGAAGTCCATTGCCAACGGACCTTCAAGATGCTCTGAGGCAAATGCAATAGCGCGCTCAAGATTTGAGGTGTGCTTCATGTAAACTACTACGTAAAGCACTGCTGGAACCATTTGGGATGATGCTTTCAAGCGCCAGGCATTTGCAAGTCGTTCAGGCAGTGTATAGGTATAATAGAAGATGAACATGCTTGCTATCACGCCGAGGAAAGCAAACAACAGGAGATTGGAAAACTGGAAGTTCTTGGCATCTTTGGTTATAAGATAGACTGCAACTGTCAAGAGGATTGTTCCGAAGAAAACAGCCATCATTGACAAAGCAGCAAGGGTTAGGGATTGGGAGGGAGTAACATCAAGATGAGCAGTATCAAGATATTTTTGTATTCGGATGCGGTCTTTTTCAGCTACTTTAATCTTAAGTATATTGCCAAGGGATTTTGCCCATTTTTCGTATTTGTTAATCTCAGGAACCATTTCCTGCTTGAATTTTTCATATTCCCCTGAATATGCTGCTGCGGGAGTTATAGACTCTGTGGCTATCTGAGACTCAAGCTTCCTGCTGTATTTCTCAAGAATTTCCTTTGTTGACACCATACTTTTTATTATATATATCAGAGAGGGATATGTTATAAATTATGCGATTGGGGGAGAATTAGCTGACTATGCTGCTTGGGGAAAGAGCAAAAGGAAGAAGGGGGAAGCATTAGATTTAAGAATTTGAAGATTTTATGTTTGGTATGAGAAAAGGGAATAAAAAGGGACAGGCATGGGAGACGCTCATACCCTGGATAATTGGGGTGATTGCGCTTGTGCTGATAATAATCTTGTTTATGATATTGTCTGGGAAGGGCAGCGGTGCGATAACTTATTTCAAGAATCTTGTGAGGTTTGGGAGATAGGATGGGATTTGAGCTAAGAAGATTGGGAATGAACAAGAAAGGGCAGGAGGCTGATTCAAAAGGGATAGGACCAATTATTGCTGCTGTTGTTGCTGCTGTTGTTCTTGTGATTGTTGCAATAGCTTTATACAACTTCTTCAGCGGAGGAGGGGCTTCTTACCTGACAAACCTGCCTGGCTTTAACAATACAAAACCGCTGGTTGTTGATTTGGAGATGCTCAGATACAGCATAGCCAATGACAATGTCCAGTTTTATGATGGGACAACTTGGAGGGATTTCGAGAAGCAAGGCGCTGTTGAGATGAACGGCAAGAAAGTAAATTATCTAGAAACAAAAAATTCTTTCACAGGAGATTATTTTCAGTCGAAAACGTTAAGAGAAAAAAACCCAATGATAACTGTTAAGGACGCTTCCGGAAACACACAACAAATAAAATTGATATTGACTCCTCAATCTGGTCCTGGCGGAGGTGTTGCTATTATAATAAATGGCGTAGGCGATTATCTTTTGACAATAAATAATGGGGTTGAGGTTTGGAAAGTTAGTGGTTGGATTTTTGTGTCCGCTGAATATTCTCCAATAGACAAGTCCTTAACAGACACGGAAAAACTTGCTATTGAGAAAGCAATAGAGTGGAGAGATAGCATATTAGCAAAGCCGATTGCAATAACTTATTATGTTGGTACAGATAAAAGAATAGCGTATGTTTGTGCAGATAGGGGCAAGTATAATGTTAATCATGATTTATCCATTGATTTGGGACAGGAGGTAAAGGCAGATGCCAAGTGCTAAGATGAAAAAGGCAAAAATGATAGACAAAAGGGGAATAGCTATTGAGGGAGTGACTGACATCCTTATTTGGGTGGGTTTCCTGATAGTGGCTGCGGTTGTTGTCTGGCTGCTTATCAAGAAATTCAGCGCTTAAACCTCTGGCTAAACCTTGATTTGCGCAATCATTATAAACACTATTTTCTTTTATTTGAAATGGATAAAAAAGGGGATTTGACTGCTTCGCAGATTATAATTATAGTTATTGCTATTGTCGGCTTTCTTATTGTGCTTGCGGCATTGTTTCTTCTTAACATTGGAGGTAGCTCTGAGAAAGATATCTGTCAAATTTCTATTCTGACAAGAGCAACTGCGCCGGCTGTTGCGAGCCAGGCTTTGCCTTTGAAGTGCAAGACAGAGAAGATATGCATAAGTGCAACATCTTCAGGATGCAAGGCGCAGTTTGCAGGAGAAGAAAATGTGGTATACGAGAAAATTAGCACTTCAAACAAAGACGCAGCTGCAAGGAGAATTGAAGAGATAAGTGCCAATGCAATGTATGATTGTTGGGACATGACTGGACAGGGCAAACTCGATATATTTACCCATATTACGGGTGGGAAAAAGGTGGATTGCCTTGTATGCTCAAGGGTTGCTGTTGATGAAAGTATAAGCAAGGATAGTGCAATAATGAGCTTGGTTAATGTAAATGATTATATGAAAACACAGCCGGTTCCCGGGAAGAGCATAACTTACCTGCAGGCATTCACTGACAGGGGAGTGAGTTCTTATGCACAAGTTTCTCCTGATATAGTCCAGAAGGTGAAGACTGAAACTCCTGGAGTAACACTCCAAGGGCCTGCGCAAAATGCGCCCATAGATTTTGCAATAGTATTTACTCAGATAAAATCAATTACAGCGAAGCAGGGCATAACAAGAATGCTTGCAGTGGAGGGGACAGTTGTTGCTGGTGCTGCAATGATTCCTGGGGTGTCAAGCATTGGCAAGAAGTTGTTATTTACTCCGTGGGGATTAGTTGTTGCTGCCGGGGCTACTATAGGCGTTGGCGGGTATGGGTATTATTCTGCAATGGAAAGTCAGTGGTCTTCTACAGCATACTGCGGGCAGTTCTCAACAACATCCAAATCTGCGGAAGGATGTTCTGCCGTACAAGTTATACCTTATAATTTCCAGGATGTAAATACTGTTTGTTCCGGTAATATAGAGGGAACTTTGTAGGAAGATGAAAAACAAAAAGGGAGATTTGCTGAATAATGTATTGACAACCATAATTGCAGTATTGGGAATTGCATTGCTTATTTATGGTGCGTGGAAGCTTTATTCTGTTTATCTTAATACTGATGAGTTGAATGCAAAGGCAGCGATAAATACTGTTGACGGGAAGTTCGGGCTTATTGCTGAAGGACAGAACGCGAAGGTTGTTATGAAGGGGGTGGCAGGATGGTCAATGTATGCCTGGCCTAAAACTGACAGAAACCGTCCTGAAAAGTGCTATTTGAAAAGCTGTATTTGCATTTGTCCGAATCCTAATACGCAGCTTCCAGAGAAGATTGTCGAGAGTTGCCAGAAAGAGGGATTATGCAGATTTTATGACACAGATGGCGCAGAAGTATTTGATTTAGTTGCAATCATGCTTAAGCAGGGAGATTCTATTCCTCAAAACATATTAGATAGCTTTTTAAAAACACAAAGAAATGAAAACGGAGGATATTCTCCTGAGAAATATAATGGGTTAATTGGTTCAAGTCAGCCGGGCTATCTTATATGCGGTTCCGGAGGCGTTGGATGGGCTACGTTTGACCCCAAAACATATTCTTCATATTACTTGAGAAATGCGATAGATTTTACAAAAAATAACCTTTATGAGCTTTATATTTACAAGGATAAAACAACAACTACTTTGATGCAGGTTGAAACTGGTTACAGAAAAACTTCTGATAAGAGCTGCTTCATCAGTGTCGAGCAGGCAAACGAACAAAGTCCTTCAAATGCAATTTTATCTTCTGGGCAGCTAGGTTAGGAAAATGAACAAAAAAGCAACAATTGGCGATGTGGTTATGGACAACCTGATTTACCTGATTTTGCTGGTTGTGTTTATTGCCGGGATGATGACATTTGTTTACAGCAAGAGCAATGGAGCTGCGATTTGGGAAGACTATTACGCGAAGGAGATAGCGAAGGTGGTGGATTTAGCGAGTCCTGGGGACGTGGTAATGCTTGACGTGCAGAAGGCAACGGAAATAGCAAAGGCAAACAAAGTTGACAACTTTGAGGACATTTTTCAGTTTGATAACATCAAAGGGCAATTGTGCGTGAAGCTGAGCACGGGAAATCTGGGTTGTTTCAGCTATTTCAACAATATCTGTGTTGTTTTTGCAGACAGCAGCAACAAGTGGATTTATTATTCTGAGACAAAACAGGACGTCAATAGATTGCATTTCAAGATAGCTTCCAGGGGGGGTGGCAAATGCAAACTTTAAACAAGAAAGGGCAGCTTGGAGAGCAGATAATGATATTTGTATTTATCTTCTTTCTTGTGATAATTGGTGGCGGAATTGTCATAGGTACATTGCTTTTTTTTGGGAACAATATAGATTATAGGGGGGCTGAAGCAAGCATGGTGGCTTTCAAGATAAAACAGTGCATGTTGGAAGGAAAAGTTAGCACAATACTGAAGGGGGAAAATGAGCAGATGCTTTCGATGCTTGCAGACAGGTGCAATCTAAGAAAAGAAGTTGTTCTGCTTTATAACAGAATAAGGATATGCACAGATTTAAAGGATGTGAATTCATGCATTCTGGCGGGCGATAAAAACAAGTTCTTAACTTCCGATGGAGAGTTTAATGTGTGCGATAAGCAATTTGCATCCAAGAATCAGGGATTGGAACAATGTTTTTCTGAGATATTTAATTATCACAACACTCAGATTGTGATACTTGTTACAGACAGGCAGTCAATAAGGAGGGCATCGTGATTCTGAGTTTTAATAATAGAGGGCAGATTGGGAAGCTGATAAGTTCTGTGCCGCTGATGATTTTGATATTTATTATAATAGGTATTTTCATATTTCTGGCTGCTTCCTTGGGCGCGAGATACCAGAATTCTGATTTCAGAAGCGCAACTGTTGCACCTTATCTGAATGTATTTGAGGATGATGATTTGATGTACATGACTGTAAATGTTCAGGTAGCAGGACAGCCGCAGAATATGTATTTTTATGAGATGCTTTACAAGAATATAAACGGCGAAGTATCCGACACTCAGGTTGATTCTGCAATGAAGAGCATGCTGTCTGAAGAGAGGCCGCTGGTTTTTGTTGCAAAGAGGACAACAGATTCTTCTACTACAAATGCTAATTTAGCAATGAATAATTATTTCAGGGACTCTGTTGATGGAAAGATAGGCACAAAGGGCGGTTTGTATTATTACAGAAGCGATTCACATATAGAATATTCTGCACAGGAAGGGGGCAATCTGATTATCAAGCAGCAGCTTAGCAAAATAAGAACTATCTCTTTCTTAGTTAAGGACAAAGAAGGCAAGGAGACAAGATATTACATTGATTATTACCTCGGGGGGGTTGTTCCATATTCAGGATGATGAAAAACAAAAAAGGACAGATTGCAATGATAATGCTATTCATAGTAGCTATTGTGCTTTCGATATCAGCACTATTTGTTTTTCTCACTCTTTCAACAAGCAATGTGCCTTTTTCTAGGACAACTTCGCAAATGATGTCTGATGCAATATTCGCAGATAGCTCAATTAATATTCATGCTAAAGGGATTGCTAAGGAGGGAATAACTGCAAATCCGAACGAGGAGAGCCGGGCAGTACTTGAAGATAATTACATGAAATCAGCGGAGAAGAGATATACCATGATAGGGGAATTTGGGAACTTTTTTGGAAAAATAAGAAATCATGCCTTTGAATTCAGAAAAGTTCGCGGGGATTACCTCCTTAAAGTAAATGGTCTGTTTATAACTGCTGGCGGCGGCAACAGTGAGATGACTCGAACTTTTGACTTATGCCTTGTTTTTGACAATAGCGGGCAGTATATTTATCCGAGCAGAGATGTTGACGGAGTTTACAAATCAGAATGTCCTACAATAACAGGACCATAGAAATATAATAATGTCTTGGGATTGAAATCCCAATTCCTTTTTCTTGAAAAAAACAAAGAAAAAGGTTTATAAATAAGCGCGATTTAACTAAAACATGAAGGTGAATAAAAAGGGGCAGGAGATGTCGGTAACGACGCTTGTTCTTATTGTAATTGGCGTTGTCTTGCTTGTAATGCTCATCCTTGGATTCTCAATGGGGTGGCAGAATCTCTGGGGAAAAATCAATGTTCTTGGAGGAGGCTCAAATGTGGTGACTGTGATAGAGGCGTGCAAGATAGCAGCTACGTCGGACTCTACTTATTCCTATTGCAGCGAGTTCAAGAAAGTGACGATTGGTTCAGAGACGAGGTATTTTAACTGCGAGGCCCCTGAGGTCTTGAGTGGACTTGACAAGAAATTAACCTGTGGGACAGGAGATAAAGATCCTGTAAAGGTTTATTGCGCAACTCTTGTAAAAGACAAGACAGATGCTCAAAAGGAAGATATAAAGAAGATAATGGTTAATACTAACAAATGCGGAGACTTTGCTGATTTGTTCACTGCTCCTACTGCAGTGAAATGCACAGATCCTTCAGTAGGGGGAACATTAACACCCTTAACGCCAGGATGTGTGGCTCCTAAAGTACAACTACCAGGTCCATTCACTGATGTAACGGATCCAGCAAAAGGACCGATTTGCTGCAAGTAAACTTATCTTTAGCAAGGTTTTTTAATTGAGGTTTATTGAGATTTGCATGAGCGACGATTATGCTTGTCCAAGTGGAAGAAAGAGCAAGGGGGACAAAAGGGCAAAGGGAAGGTACATGAAATACAAGAAGGGCGGGGCTCAAAGAAGTACAGGGATTGTTGTTTCTAATCAACTTAAACAGAACTGATTATTAATTATCGCCAATGGCAACCCAGAAAGAGCTTCAACAAGAAATAAGACATATCACTATCATTCGTTGTTATCTGATATCTGCAGGGGGGAGCACCATGGCAGGACAATGGGCAAGGTCAACAACATAAACATTCAGGGTTAAGTTAATAAACGGAGAGTTATTATTTTTGATATGGTAATTGGGATAGAGAGGTATTACTTCTTGTTTGGCTTGGCTATAATCTGGATTGCATTTGCAGCTGTTTATGACATTCGGAGACGGGAGGTTCCTAATTGGCTGAATTTCTCGCTTGTGGGGTTTGCAGGAGCCTATCGTGCATTCTATGCCATAGAACTTGGTGATGTTGGATTCTTCTTTTATGGCTTGGTAGGCTTTGCTGTGTTCTTTGTGATTGCTAACCTGTTTTATTACTCGAAGGTTTTTGCTGGCGGGGATGCAAAGCTCCTGATGGGCATTGGGGCTGCGCTGCCGATTTCAAGCTTGCTGGATTTGGTCTATGTTGGGGGAGGATTCATGATGCTGATGTTCTTGCTTGGGGCTGCTTATAGCCTTGTCTATAGCATGATTATTGCTATTCGAAATAAAGATAAGTTTATTGTAGAATTTAGGAAAAACTTAGGCAACAGGATGTATTGGCTTGCTGTTCCGGCTATTTTTGTCTTGCTGCTTGCTGTTATCTATTTCTTAATTGGAATTCCTCTTGAGCTGCTTGCTGTTGTTATTTTGTTTTCTATTGCAAGCTATTTCTTGTTTGTTTATCTTAGAGCAGTGGACTCATGCATGATAAAACTTGTATCTCCGGGGAAATTGACAGATGGAGATTGGCTGCATGAAGATATCAAGTTAAGAAATGGTTGGGTTCGGAAGAGCGTTCATGGCTTGAGTGTTGAGGATATCCTGAGATTGAGAAAAGCTGGGAAAAAAGTGCTGATAAAAGAGGGTGTTCCGTTCGTGCCTGCAATTTTGCTGGCTTTTCTTATTATGGTATTTTTCTTGGCAGTTTTAGGACTTGACTTTTGGAATCTGGTTTCTTATCTTCCATTTTGATTTTTTCTATCTTTAATTTTTTTATTGTCCTTAATCTTGAGGCTATTTCTTCAAGTTCCTCATTCTTTGCTTTATGCCTTGGAGAATTTATATTCAGAGGCTGTTCGTAGACAGGAATCAGGTTTAATATTGTCTCTCCGAACTTGTTTTCGGTCTGAATTTCTGTTGTGCTTGCCTTGAGTTTGGATATTATCTTGTTTGAGAGTTTTTTTGCGAGTGTGAATGCCTGAGTTGGGAGGGATTTTGCATCCTTCACTTCTTTTCTTGGAATAATAAGAATGTGCCCCTTTGAAATCGGGTTTATGTCAAGAACAGCTATTGAAGTTGCGTTCTCATCAACAAGAACAGAAGGAACTTCCTTATCAGCTATCATTCTGAAAATATTTTTGCCTGCTTTTCCCTTTGCTTCCTGACTTTTTTGCTGCTTGAGCATTGTTTCAAGAGCTCCTGCAGAGAGGGATTCTATCTGCTCCAGGGCTTGGGATTTCTGAGGCTCTGCAAGATGCTGGACTTGCGATTTTAATTGCTCTTTCAGAATTTTTACTTGTTCGGGAGTTAGTGCCATTTTTATTTTAGCCGAAGGCCCTTCTATAGTCTTCTATCATCACAGAAGAGACATTATCAATTTTTGCCAGGCTATCCTCAATTATGCTTGTGTCTTTCTCCTCTATCCAAGCCATCTTCATGATAACTGCCCTTAATCCAAAAGCTATATCGCGCACTTCAAATGAGATGTTTAGGGCGCCTTCTTTTTCCATCAGCTCTTTTGCAGAGTTCTTTATCATATCAAGATTTGCATCTGTAGAAGAAGGCATAATCTTGACAATAACTGCTGCTATTCCCATGGTTATCTCTGAGATTGTCTCTTTATAAAGATTTTCTCTGAAAAATAAAAAAATAAGAATTAGAATAAAATTAAATAAAATACCCCTTGCTTACTTCTTCTTTCCAGAATAGTTTCTTGTGAGCTTGCCTATGCCGATTACCAGAACCAATACTGGGACTAACCAGCTGTTTAGTGCACTAAGATTTGTCACTAAAGCCAAGACCATAAGAACACCTATGAGGGTCACAAGCCATGCGGTCAATTTTGCCATTTAGTTACCTCCTTTTGATAGAACATACAGCTTTTTCGAATATATAAATGTTATTCACGACGGGCATTTTATCATGATTATAAACTCCTGTATGTATTTCACGATATAGAGCACAAACTATTTCTTTAAAGCCATAATATAGTTTGTCTCTGTCTCCCAAACTCCTCAACTCGGATAAAGAGTTTGTGATATACAAATACTTTTAAAGAAAGTTTTTCTTTGAGGAGAATGGAGAATTATGACAAACTGGTGGAGAGGATTTCAAAGCTCGCGAACGTGAGCATTGAGGAGATAGGCAGGAAAGTTGAGGCAAAGAAGGCAAAGCTCTCAGGCTTGATTTCCAGAGAGGGGGCTGCGCAGATAGTTGCTGCTGAGATGGGTGTGAATCTTGACAGGGAGAGATTAAAACTCTCAGAAATTGTGCAGGGAATGAAGAGGGCAAACGTAGTTGGCAAGATAGTGGAAATATTTCCAGTTAGAAGCTATGACAAGAATGGAAAGAGCGGGAAAGTAGCTAACCTGAGAATTGCTGATGACAGCGGAAATGCCCGCCTGGTCTTGTGGGACACAAATCATATTGCTTTGATTGAGCAGGAAAAGCTGAAAAAGGGAGATGTTGTTGAGGTAGGAAATGCAAATGTTCGAAATGGCGAGCTTCATCTTTCATCATTCTCAGATATTAAGCTAAGCAATGAGAAGATTGATGCTGTGGTCTCGGAAAAAGTATTTGGAGCTTCAACACTAAAGGATTTGAAAGCAGGACAAAACTTGAAGCTAAGGGCAATAATTGTCCAGGTTTTTGAGCCAAGATATTTTGAGGTTTGCGCTGAGTGCGGAAAGAGAGTGCATGAAAACAGATGTGTTGTGCATGGAGAAAATGCGGTGGCTAAGAAGAGAGCTTTGTTAAACATTGTGCTTGATGATGGCTTCGGAACTGTTCGAAGTGTTCTTTTTGCAGAAAACATAAACAAGCTCGGTTTCACAGATGAGGAAATATTTTCGCTTGAGAAATTTGCGGAAAAAAAGAACTATCTGCTTGGAGAAGAGAGAATTTTCTATGGAAATGTGAGAAACGACACATTGTATAACACGACTGAATTCACAATTGAGGATTTGGAAGGCGTTGACATGGATGTTCTGATTAAAGAGCTTGAAGGAAAGACTAACTAATTATTATCTATATATGGGAACTCATAGTTCCCCTGATATGTCACCTCTCCTTTAATTGCATCTGCTGATGGTTAAACCCAGAAAGAGATTCTGCAAAACAAAGGGAGAGGGGAGCAACAGAACAAGAAAAGAAAGGAGTAAACAAACTTTTGCATTAAATTTAAAACCTTATAACTCTCTTTATAAAAATGATAAAAAGAACACATCTTGCAATCGGGCTTGCATTGGCTTTGCTGTTTTTGCCGAATGTGAACTATAAATTTGTGTTTTTTCCAATTGTCCTGATTTGTGCCTTGCTGCCGGACATTGATTCTCCGGACTCTTATTTTGGCAGCAGCAAGCTCTGGAGGCCTTTGCAGCTACTTGTGAAGCACAGAGGGGTATTTCACAGTTTCACGCTTTGCATTTTAGTCTCGGTTTTGTTTGCTTTTGTTTTGCCCATAGTTGCTTTGCCTTTCTTTTTAGGATATGGCTCGCATCTATTAGCTGACAGTTTCACACAAGAAGGAATAACCCCTTTCTGGCCCTGGAAAAGAGCTTCCCAAGGTGCTTTGAGAACAGGTGGAAGCATGGAGAATGGGATTTTCATAGGATTTATAATTATCAATGCTCTCTTGTTTTTGAGATTGTTTGTTTAGCAAGGCATTAAAATGGCAGTTAGTTTAGAGCAAAGAATAAAGAATTTCCGTAAGGGTATTATAGAATCAGAAGATTTCTTGAGCATGCTGAAAGAGGCGAGGGAGAGCAGAAGGTTCTCTGACTTGAGTGCCATTGTTGTCGATGCCACAGAAACTTCAAGATGGGATGTTTTCAGATTTCTTCAAAAAGAGGTTTTGCATCTTGGAGCTGTAAGCGTGGCAACACTTTTGAAAGAAGCTGGTTTTAGGGATGTTAAAGCAGTTTATGAGGTTTTGACTCCAGATTATGATTATTCGGGAGAGAATCCTGACTTTGTAGGGGTTTCCAGTATTGTTACAAATCTTCCTTATGCAAATAAGAAGATAGAAGAATTCAGAAGAAGATGGCCAAATGCGCTGATTCTTGCAGGTGGCGCAGGCTATGCATTCAATCCAAATGTTGCAATAAAGCATGGGGCTGATGCTTGTGTTGTTGGGAAGGCAGATTATTCTCTTCTTGAGGTTCTTAATAGAACTGTTTCGGCAGGATTGCCTGGTGAAAATTTAAGGGAATCTTTCTTAAGTTCAAATGCCGGGGATGTTCAGGGTGTTTTTGAGGCAACTAATCCGTTAATCACAACTGGTTTTGCTCCAATGGTTAGGGATTTGGACGTACTTCAGATTGATTATGGTTTGATTCAGGGAGAACAGGCAAAAAGCATGCGCTCGATAAGAGATTCTGAGGGATGCACGCATAATTGCGACTTTTGTTCTACTGTGAGACTGCATCAGAATAAATATCGGGCTTGCAGTGCTGAAAGAGTTGTTGAGGAGATGAGAAAAGCAAAGGAAGAAGGAATAAGGCAGGCTTTCTTTATTGGAGACCATGCATTGGCTAGGCCTTATGATAAGGTTGTTGAACTTTGTGAGGCAATAAGAGCGGCAAAACTTGGGATGACTTGGGTATGCCAGGCGACTGTGAGGAGCATTGATGATAATCTTGACAAGGGAATAATGCAACTTCTTGAAAAAGCAGGATGCAGTGTGCTATGCCTTGGCATGGAATCAATAGATGATTCTGATTTGAAAGGAATGAATGCGCAGGGAAAGAATAGCTATGCGCGCTCGAAGAGGGTTTTTGGCGCATTGAGGGATAGTCCAATAGAGGGGCATGTAATGGCTGTTTTGCCGCCGATTGTTGATGCCGAGCAGAGAGAAAACATGCCTTTCAGCGCAGAAAACAGCTCAGAGGGAATAAGAATTTTCAGGGAAAAGGTAAATCACATGGTTGATTTCCTAATAGAATATGATGCAAGAACTGCAATGTTTAGTTCTGCTGTTCCGCTGCCCGGGACAAAAGACACAGAGAAATATTTCAACGCGGGAATTGTGCTAAAAAAGGTTGGCGGGAAGAGAGTTGGGTTTAATAAATATAATGGGCAGTATGTTGTGGCTTCTGCTAATCCATGGGAATCTAATAACATAATGATTGGAGCTTACAGGAGGCTTTACTCATGGAAATATACTTTTGATCCTTTGTTTAGAGACTCAAGGAAAAATAAATTAGGACAAATGTTATTCAGGGCAATTGGGAAGGGAACTGTTTTTGCAGGCTCGCATTCAAAGGAAGCCAAAGAATATATGGGGGCGCTTGAGAGAGGAGATTTTGAGTTTTACAAGCCTGGAGAAAAACCTATTTTTGATTAGATTGCTTGTCAAGATGTATACAGAAAATTCCTGTTTTCTGTCCCATAAAATCTGTCCTATATATTTGATTTCATGGTTATTCGACGTGTATTTCTTAGTGTTATAATGTTTATATAGGGAATTCATATTGATTTTGTATGACAAAAGGCGACGAGGAAGAAAAGAAGAAAGAGGATTCTGGGAGTGAAGAGGCAAAATTAACAGATATTCCAGGAATAGGGCCGGGAATTGCGACGAAGCTTGAGGCTGCAGGGGTTTATGACTTGATGGGCCTCGCAGTTATGTCACCTCCTGCGCTTTCTGAAATGGCTGGAGTTGGAGAAGCTGTTGCA
>CAYGYN010000078.1:0-6331 GCA_964354195.1 Candidatus Woesearchaeota archaeon
GCCATGAGCCATGCGCCGTTCGACAAGTTCACGGCCCTGAGCGACGCCGAAGAGCTCTGCCCTCGACCCCGTAGGACATCGGATCAATATTATATACGGAATCTTAACCGGACATTGGTGAAGGGCATTATAGGCTGTAGGGTTATGCTCGATTCAAAGGACTGTTGTTAGATGTCGCTCTATCTCCTGCTTTGGAAGCGCACCTACCAGTTTGTCGACCTGATTCCCGTTCCTAAAGATCAACATAGTGGGGATGCTCTGTATCCTATATTGTGAAGAAGTTATCGGGTTTTCGTCCACATTGAGTTTAGCGATCTTGATACGTCCTCTATATTCCGCAGCGAGTTGTTCCAGCACCGGCGCGACCATTCGGCATGGCCCGCACCAGGGTGCCCAGCAGTCCACAAGAACGGCGCCTGGATAGGATATCACTTCCTGATTAAAGGTCTGATCGGTAACATCAATAGGCGTCGCGGGGGCAGCCGCCTTGAGCGGAGACCTGCACTTTCCGCATATGGGACCTTCATGGACCCTGATCGCGGGGATCCGGTTTTTTGTCTCGCATCTGTCACACTTTACAATGATATTTTCTTGGCTCATTCTCTGTGTTCTCTGCGGCTTTGCGGTGAAATCATTTCGCACTTGCCGCATTTCCAGAAGGTGAGGCCGCATTGGGGGCATATATCACCCGCGAATCTGCCTTCAGCCGTGTAACCACAGAGGGCGCACACTTTTTCTCTTGTTTATCCGCCATGCTTATATCTCCTTGCTCATTAAATTAGCCGCCACACCCTGACGACCTATTAAATATATCAGAATATTTAGTTATGTTCAACCTTGACATTGGATACTGCTTTAATAGAATAGCTCCTGAGTATTTAATACCGCTCGTTTGCTTTCAGTCGTCGTAACCATAGACTACTATGGCGAAGTTGACTCGCTCACTTGACACAGGGTACATCGAATTTTTTATTTATACCTAAATTGAGCGATCTTAATGTGCATAGAAAAGTGTGTATCTTGGATTCCGGCCTTCGCCGGAATGACGGAAGAGACCGGATGGGTTATCGTCATGCCGGACCTGATAAGCCTGCCACGGCATGCGGCAAGCCGGGGGCACTCAGTCTCCAATAATACACCCTTTCCATGACAAATCGTTCAGGATTAGATTATAGTATTTCCCCTTATTTCTCTGGCGGCTCTGCGGTGAAATCGATTTTGGACAAGAGTGATTTTACTTATAGCGTAACATGAATCTGCTAACTATACTCTTAATTGCCTTGGCCCTTGCAATGGATGCATTTGCAGTATCTATCGCAAGCGGCATTGCGATAAAAAACCTGCGCATCAGGCATGCACTGACAATTGCGGCATGGTTTGGTCTGTTTCAGGCCATTATGCCCCTATTGGGGTGGTTCAGCGGGATCGGGCTTCGATCTATTATTGCCGGAATAGACCATTGGGTCGTTTTTGGCCTGCTCTTTCTCATTGGCTGTAAGATGACCTATGAATCCTTTCAACTTGATCCAATAAAAAACAGGATCGATCCCACGAAGATTCACGTCATCTTCTATTTATCCATCGCTACAAGTCTGGACGCCTTTGCAGCGGGCATCAGCTTTGCCATACTCCATATATCGGTAGTAACTCCTATACTTATAATAGGCATTGTAACTTTTATCCTGTCCTTTACAGGCGTCCTGATAGGAGAGAGGGGCGCGCATTTTTTTGAAAAGAAGATAGAGATGGCGGCAGGGATTATCCTTATAGCCATCGGGATAAAGGTCCTGATAAGCCATCTTATAGCCGGTTAAGTGGATGCGAAATATAATCCTTGACTTGTCCCATCTTGGTGTTACAATGTCTTACCATGAATACGCTAACCATAAGATTACCAAATGAAATAAGATCTGATTTGCAAAAGCTAAGTCAGGAACAGAATAAACCTGTTAGCGACATTGTGCGTGAATCGATACGGCGATATGTTGCGGTCGAAAAATTTCGTGCCCTTCGAAAAAAGACATTACCCTTTGCTGAAGCTCAAGGTTATCTAACCGATGAAGACGTCTTCAGGAATATTTCATGAAGATTGTCCTTGACGCCAATGTCATTATTGCTGCCTTTGCTGCTCATGGGCTTTGTGAATCCATCATGGAGGTATGTCTCAGCGAGCACGAGATTGTGCTCAGTGATGATCTGTGTGATGAAATTTTGAAAAATCTCCGGCTTAAGATCAAACTTCCTAAAAATGTTGTTGCCAATATTGGTGAACTTCTACGCGAGTATGCAAATATCCAAATCCCAGTACCCCTCCCATCAGATGTTTGTCGTGATCCTGATGATATAAAAGTCCTTGGTTTAGCGGCTGCCTCAAATGCAGATTACATTGTCACGGGTGATCAAGATTTACTGGTTTTAAAAAAATTCCAAGGGATACCGATTTTAAATCCAAGGGCATTTTCAGACATTCTTCATGGCAAACAATAATGAGCCGGCAAGCGCAAAACAGCTTACACCTGACCGCTAATCGAGGAGGGAGCAAATAATTTTCGATCCCGCATAAGAGCGGGATTTGCCAACGCTCATATATAACCGCCTGCAAGCGTTTTCTCACCAGGCATTATGCTTTTCGATTGACGCTAAATTCCGCCCTTTGCTCACCCTTTTTTAATCGAAGATATTTAATTGAGAAGCGTTATATCAGGATGGTATCTGCAAAATGCGTGAATTTGAGATCTATAGCAGATATATGAACTTTTTCAATTGAACACTTTTATCATGTATAGTCCTAATTTACTCCATGGGAAAGGTGAAGATGGGCAGTGTGTATAAATGATAGAACGTTGCGTTTCATACGCTCGCAGGGCGAACGCCCTACGAGTCGAATTTGAAAACGCTTGTTAGATACCGGTTATTATATTGACCATTATAAAAACAATGCAAAATCCTAACGCCGCTATCGTTAAGATTGAAAAATACCATTTTGAAATTCTAAACAACTTGATCATTATTAAAACATTTTATTCCTGCTTCAAACCCGGCTCCGGTGTTACTATCGGTTTTCCGGTTACAGGATGTGCGCAATGAAAAGGCAGTACTTCATGGTCAGGCCACAGCAGGGGTTTGACCTCCATTAATTCATCAGGACCAAATGGATCATCAGGGTATGTCGTAGTCAAGTTAGGCACAAAGTTAGGGGGAGTATAGGCCCATCCGCTTTCATGGGTAGCGTGCCAGACCGGACGGTAATTGAGTATCTTTATTCTCCAAACACCGTCAATACGTACATACACATTTTCGTAAAGAGCGCCTTCCCACCACTGACTTGCCACGAGAGTCGGTCTGGGATCCTTTTCATAATGAGTGCCTGCCATCATCATGCAGCGAATCCTGACTTTGGCCGTTTTCCTGTCAGGTGCTACATCAATAACATCCTGCATCATGGGATGATCAAGAAGAAAACCAAATACGGGGCCATTCTTACCGCCGGTAAAACGTTTTCTGAAGCCATCACAATAAGCGCGCCGGATACCGGCCTTGCCTTTGAAGATGCCCCCAAAAAAATGAAATTCGCAATCATCCGCATAGCAATCCACTACTTCATCGTACATGCATTTGTCGAGAAAGTAACCATACAGGTGATGCAGCCTTCTGATAGCATGAACATCCTCAAGCATCCCTAGCTTATATTCCAGTTCCTCAATTCGTTTTATTAAATCTTCATCACTCATAAAAATACCCTCCTTCCTTTTGTTTATAGTTTATTTTCATTTCTAACGAAGAATTAAGCGGCATGTATTTTATATGTCCGCTTAAATGACAGGTTAGAAAGCTTATTTATCAGGCACTTCGTATGGATAGCAACGAATGTCCACATATGCAAATCCACTTTTTGCTCGTACTTCTTGTTCTTCAATCCAGGCATCAATACCTATATCTTTTATTCGTTTTCCATCAGATAATAAAGTCGGATAACCTTTAGCAATGTTATCTATATCTATTACAGGGATAATCCTCACACGAAATACAGATATCAATATTCTTTTCGTGAGCACATTTTCTGATTGTACAAAAAGGTGCACCGCATGTCCCTTCACGACAGCTACGTTTTGATTCAGAATCAACAAGTCCATTTAAAAATTCCCAAAATTCTTTAAATCCAGGAATATTTTGACCCCATTGTTCATATCCGTCTTTTTGCATTGAATCATGCAATGCTTGTGCTCTCTGGGGAATACGACATTTTAGGGAGCAGAGGCCACAATATAATCCGCAATATGTTACGAGACGTAAATCAGTCATTTTTTTCCCTTTCTAACGTGGAGCTGAGACGCGGGAAACGCGTCAGCGTTTTCCCGTCGATTCCTCCAGCGACTTGTTAGATTCCTTCTTCAATACTATTTGTGTCTTACTATATGAGCGTTCAGCAGAAAAACTAATTAGCTGCGCTTTTATATCAAAGCATTTTGCTTCGTCCACGGAGATGACTATAACGCCATTCAAAGGGAGCATGTTCTCCAAGTGACTGGGCCCGTGCCCGGCTGACGCTTTCAGTTCTGTTCGCGCCGAGATAGGACGGATAATCTCCAGATTCCAATCTTCCGGTATATTCCGAACAGCGCGAAACTGTCCGCAATCCATAGATATAGAGATCTCAACAATTTCGAGATCTTTTCCAGCCTGCAATACTTCATCAGGCCAATAGAGCACAAATTGCTCAGCATGTGCCGGGGAAGCGTTAGCAGAAATAAACACGAAAAATATAGTTATTAGTATTCTAGTCATTGGAATCTAACGCTGCCCATAACCAGAGGGCCGAATTTTAGGCCCATCTGGTTCATGGGCTTGTTATGTGAATAATATGCTTATTAAGCCAAACAGTAAATTGTTCTCGGTCGACATTTCCCGCGGCAAGATCAAGGATGATTTTTTCTTGATCACCAATCGTTGCTTCAATTTCAAATCCATTAAGAATTAAAAAGGTCTCCATTGCTGCATGACCAATTCTTTTATTTCCATCAACAAACGGATGATTCATGATCAGAAAAAAACAAAGTGCAGCTGCTTTTGTAATTATGTCCGGATAAAGTTCAGTTCGATTGAATGTAATGCGGGGTTGATTAATCGCGGATTCGAGGGCACGTATATCGCGAATCCCTCTAGCACCACCGGAGACTTCAATAATCTTATCGTGCAATTCGAGAATTTCACGAAGAGAGAGGTAGCGCATCAGGCCAGCCGTTTATAAAGTTCTTTGTTCTTAGAGATGACTTTTCGCATAGCGTCTTCGAATGCTGGTTCGGGCTGACCAATTATGTCCTCAATAGAGGCCGTAACAAATTGATCTGCTAAAATGCCAAACTTCTCAGCCTTTTTCCGAAGCAATGCTGCCTTTGAGTCATCTATTTCTACCGTAATCGTCGCCATTATAATTCTCCATAATCATTTTTTATTTGAACGAGACCAGTATAACTCAAAAAAAACGAATTATCAATTTCATGGACTTTCACATAACGTTTGAACTCAACTGCATCACCGAGCCACGCGAAGGTGATGTCAGTTGCAGTGAATTGGTGTACCGCCCTGCAACCAAATTTGCATAAGTGGATGTTTCAATATCTATATTACTTTATAATTACTACGATGATTGATGATGCTGAAAAGATTATTATTGAAATCAAAATGATGATTGATGGTGCGAAGTGTTCCATATCGTGAAGGTGCGCTGTGTCAGCTTCAAGCTCGCTTGAGCTGCAAAGCTCGCCTTCACGATATCACATTTTTAAAAACTTCGCAGCATCTTTCATCGCCTTTTCATTAATTATTTTTTCGCAATATCGAGATGCCAAGCTTCTTGAGTCTATGAAGTTTATAATAAAAATATTCAAAATATATTTACTTTGCATTGCACTTTGTTGGTAGGGTCGGAACACCATATATATTATGTAGCTCCTGCATTTTTATAGAAATACAGGAAATTTCAATTATCAATAATTTAAAAGGAAAATATAAATAAGTCAATGTTGATAAATATATCAATATAACATTAATAAATATGGATTTATAATCAGATCTTATAGTGCAATTTGTATTGAAATTAGTCGTATTCGGATGCTCCTGCATAATTATGAAGTTAAATTATGAATCTAGTCCAATGGACTTTTTACCCCTAATCTGTTTTTATTCGCAACATGAGTGTATATCATTGTCGTATTTAGATCAGTGTGGCCCAAGAGATCCTGGATGGTTCTGATATCATGTCCGCTTTCCAATAGATGAGTTGCAAAGCTATGTCTGAGAGTGTGTACGGTTATTCTCTTTGGAATATTGG
>CAYGYN010000079.1:0-6036 GCA_964354195.1 Candidatus Woesearchaeota archaeon
CCCGGATTTGAACCGGGGTCGCGAGTACCCTAAACTCGAAGCCTAACCAGACTAGCAGACAGCCCCACAATGCGGTCACGGGGAATTGAACCCCGCACATCTGCTTGGGAAGCAGAGATTATACCGATTAACTATGACCGCATCCTAATAATATTCAAGAATTTTGATATTATATATTATTAACTATTCTGCTTCACTCAGACTAGATTAATATGGATTATATGGATTTGCAGTAACCATTCTCTCTTCCTTTCTTATCATCCGTTCAAGCATCGACACAACATCTTCAATCTCTCTGTCTCCCTGCAACTTTGGCTTATAGTCTCTTATTGCCCTCCTTGTTGCCTCAAATGAGAATCTTGAATTTATATTTATCCATATTACTGAAAAGCCCTCAACTGCATATTCAGCAACCCATTGCTCGTCTTTCCTATTATCATTACTTACCTCAACAACATTTCCTTTTTCATAAATACGTATATTTCTCAAATTAGCCATTCTTCAATCCATGTCCCTTTCTTTTTAACCATTTATATCCTCAAAACCAATCTTTCAAACAATTTAAAAATAAACAAACTCTTGATTAAACATGGAAAAGGTGAAAGAGGCTCTAAAGAAGTTCTGGGAATATTTGAAGAAAGACACCTGGGGTTCATGGCTCGTATCTATAATATTAGTCTTCATTGCAATAAAATTCATTTTCTTTCCTCTTCTTTCCCTGGCAACAGGCACTTCCTTGCCACTTGTTGTAGTTGAATCCTGCTCAATGTATCACGAATCTTCATTTGATAATTGGTGGAGCTCAAACTCTCTGCTCTATGAACAATTCAACATAGACAAACCAACCTTTGAATCATATCCTCTGCGCAATGGCTTTAACAAAGGAGATATAATCTTTGTCTGGGGATATTCAGGCTATAAAAAAGGGGATGTAATCATCTTCAAAGCTCCAACAAAATATCCAGTAATTCACCGGGTTATGTCCCTTAGTCCCTTGGAAACAAAAGGAGACCATAATCTTGGGCAACTTGATATTGAGCACAACATTCAAGAAGATTTAGTTATAGGAAAAGCAGTTGCCCGAATTCCCGCGCTTGGCTGGCTCAAGCTGATTTTCTTCGAGCCATTCAAGGATCCAGCACAGCGAGGATTCTGCAAGTAAACAACTCGCAGCAAATCTTTAAAAACTTCAGGGATATAGATAAACAATGGAATTTTGTGAAAAGTGTGGTGGTATGATTGTTGTCAAGGAAGGCAAGGCTGCCTGTGCGGGCTGCGGACACAAATTGAAGAAAAAGCCAAAAATTGAAGCTTCGGAAAAGCTGGAAGGCACTGAAAGCATTGCAGTCATAAATGAAGAAGCTTCAAACACCTATCCCATCGTGGACATGGAATGCCCAAAGTGCAAGAACAAGAAATCATATTTCTGGACCCTCCAAACAAGAGCAGGCGACGAATCAGAAACAAAATTCTACAAGTGCACAAAGTGCAAGCACACCTGGCGAAAATACAGATAAGGTATTTAACTTGAACACCCATGTAACTTTTAAGTAATAACAAATAGAAAGATATAAATAGAGATTATTTCTAAGAAAAATATGGAAAAACCAATAAATCAAAGACTAGCCAACACAGAGGTCTTCAGATTCAGAAGACCAATAAATCGAAGATTATCCAACACAGACATCTTCGTATTCAATTATGAGCCTCAAACTGCGCTTTTTACTTATTCAAGGCCATTTACTGCAGAAGAAGCAGCGTCATTGGCTGAGGAGACAAATGATGTTATTGCCTCTTTATATGGCGAGGCAAAAGCAATATGGGGCAGGCTTATACCAGAAGCGAATGTATTATCGGCAAGGAACATAGGAAGGGCAATATTAAAGTGTCCATCAAAAGATAGAATTAAACTAATAAGGGATATAATATCAGCATCCATAGATGAACTAAAAAGTAAACTATTAAAGAGTGGCTGTAAAATATCAAATTATGAATTATCAAATATGTGCACTCTCACGGGAATCTCTTTAAACAAAGTCCTGATGAAGAAAACTAATAATCAGCAATGGCTTCCAACAATTAAAGAAGGAATTCAGTTACAAAGGCGAGGTATGCTTGCTTCTGGAGGTTTAACTGATTTTGGGCTTGCTTTGTACGATGGGCAAGACGATGGGCAAAGCTTAGATAAAGAAATTGCGCAAGCGTTAAGCGCAACTGCAGCAGAGAAAGGATATATTGCTCCTGTCTTAGCTTCATTTAAATCTCTTGATTTAGTCAATGGTGGAGAGAGATATGGAATCACCCCCCAGATTGTTTCTACCGATGGATTAATATTTGGATACGAAGCAAAAGAATTGCTGGATAAAAATTCATTCCGTAAAAAAAATTCAGGAGCTTGTAGGTTGTTCTTAGACATGTATGACAAGTGGGGCGCTGATTGGGACGGGGGCTTGGGCTTTCTCGGCTCTCGGGCAGGGAGACTTTCTGCCGTAGGCGACGCGCAAAAAATGCAAGAAGAAGCATCAGGCGTTCCAATTGAAAAAAGTTTAGATTCTCTATTAAGGTTTCACGGTTCAGCGGCTTAGATATAAAATTAATTGAAATGGCCCCGACGGGATTCCCGCAGGTTCGTTAGAACCGAGGGGACAGAGAATTCGAAGAATTGCTCTGGATGTTCAAATCCCTGTTAAAACGAAATGGCCCCGACGGGATTTGAACCCGCGACACCTGGATTAAGAGTCCAGTACTCTGACCTGGCTGAGCTACGAGGCCTTAGAAAATAGAGTTTTAGGCGGTTTAAAAAATTATGGAAATTGATTATTTTGCCCCTTAGAATATTCTTTAGTCAGATTAAGAAACTACTCTCTTGATGTTTTCTATATCGTCTGCGACTTCAGTGCCTTTCTTTGTCAGCTTTATCAGCTTGATTCTGCCTTTCTTCTCGAACACCACAAGCCCAAGTCTCTCCAGGCTTTGCAGTATCTTAACAGCGTGGCTGTAAGTGCAGTCAACTTCTTTTGCAAGTATGCTTCCATACCTTGCTCTTGCAATCCTCTTTAGTGCTACCAACATCAATGCAGGTTTTCTTCTGAAAAAGATGTCAAAATTGTCTTTCATTTTGTTTTTTTGATACCTGAAAATCCAAATGGATTTTCGGATATATATTATTTAATCTATATATTACAATTCAAACCGCTTTTAAAGTTTTCTCATGATTTGTTATCTTGAATAGTAGATACAGAAAAATTAGTTATACGGCTAAGAGACAACAAAATGTCGCAAAACCTTGGATAGATTTTCTGTTTTGTGACACCAAAGAAATACTCTGCATAAATTGACATAGTAAAGATAGAGAATTTCTTTATGATTAACCGAAAGTCATCCTGATGATATTTCCAGTTATGCTTCTGCCTGTGAGCTGGTTATACAGATTCAAATATCCCTTGGAAAACAGCAGAGTCTTGCCAGCAACAAGTTCAATTCCTGATTTGCCTTCACTGAAAGACTTCACAACATAATTTTTGTCATCCATCATCTTCACTGCCTCTAATTTTGTGGTTCTTATCAGGACATCTTCTCCTGCAATATTGCCTTTCCCAACAATTATCTTCCCGCTGTCAATCATTGCATTGAATGTCTCATCTTCCACTTCAATCTGGATTCTTGGCTTGTCTGAGCTCATTGGAGGATTGTGCAGGTTGTATGCTTTTATGTTCAACAATAAATAATAAATGAAGCTCTCATCAAATGCAGCAACAGCTTGCTCTTCACTTAGTCCGGCCGCAGGATTCTTTACCACCTGCCCCGTATACGAAACATCATTTCTCGGTTCAAAAAGCGAAAAATAAAGGAAGAGTATTATCACGAGCCCTGCCATCACAGCAAGGGAAAACCACAACGCTCCTTTTGCCCCTTTATTCATGATAGTATAGCGTATCATTTATTTTTAAAATCTCTTAGTTGTTTGAAAAGATTTATATATCACTCTATAGTGATAAATATATGGACATAAAGAACAAGGCAATTCTGGCAATATTGTCAATAACGATAGTTCTTACCGTTATAGCTTACCTTGCAATACCTACATTAACTGCTTTCGCTTCAAAGGAAAATAATTCAACTAATGAAGATTCTGTAAAATTAGCCACATTTGCAATCTGTGAGAGCAAGGAAGGGTACACTTTCTGCAAAGACAAGCTATTCGCAAGCTGCAACCAAGTTCCTTTGGAAATTAATGACTCTATTTTTTACTGCAACGGAAAGAAACACAATGCAAGCAATCTCCCGCTTGGAGAGACATATCATGTTCAGAATTGGACAGACCCTCGCTCCAGAGATTTTATAACAGCCTGGGCATCTGCAGCATAATAAAATGACAAAGAAACTAAAGATTCTGGCAGCTTCGGACATTCATGGAGAATCAAGGCTTGCAAAAAAACTCGCAGAAATGGCAGAAAAGGAAAAAGTTGACCTAGTCATCTTGTGCGGAGACATAGTTGGCTTCCAAGAGACAAAAAATATCATAAAACCCTTCAAGGACAAGAACAAGAAAGTGCTAATAATCCCAGGAAATCATGAAACTCTTGCAACAGCTGATTTTCTTGCAAAAATGTACAGCATAAGCAACCTTCATGGCTATTCTGCACTCTATGAGAACGTAGGATTCTTTGGTGCAGGCGGAGCAGATATAGGCCCGGGCATAATAACAGAAAAAGAACTATTCGAGACTTTGAAAAAAGCCCATGCAAATCTAAAAGGAATAGAAAAGAAAATCATGATAACTCACATGCATCCCTCTCCAAGCCTTTCGGAATTTTCAGGATTCCAGGGAAGCCTTGCTGTCTCAAAAGCAATAAAAGAATTCAAGCCGGATATCCTCATCCACGGGCACATTCATGAAGCCGCAGGAATAGAAGAAGTCATAGGAAAGACAAAGGTTATAAACGTAGGCAGGGATGGAACAATTATAGAAATCTAATTAATTTACTCAAATCTTTTAACTTCTTCTCCTTCTTTTCTTCCAAATAATTTTCCTAATCCTGCTCCGAGCAATGCTCCGCCAAGAGTGCCTCCAAGAGCCCAAAGCCCAATAACCCAATTTCTAAATCTTTGAAGATCAAAACCGCCCTTGAAATTTGTCTGATAAATCTCTTTTGTAATTTTCATAACTTCATCAGCTTTCTCTTTGCATTCTTCTCCTTTGTTTGCCTTTTGAATAAATTCATCGCTCTTTGCTCTCAACTCTCCAACAAGTTGTCTTGTCTTGTCCAAACTGCCAAGAACTTCTGAAGAGCCCTGCTCAAAATCATTGCAAGTAGTTATGCAAGCCTGTGCAGTTTGGTATTCTTGAGGTCCAGGATCACTGTGAGAACTAGTTTTGTATTCCGCATTTCTCGCACTGCCTTTGGCAGTTTGCCATTGAGCAGATAATTGGGGCAATTTTGCCCAAGCAGAATAAATTCTTCCTTCATTGGCTGCCAAAGTTGAGCCATTATGCCATTTATTAGCTATATCTTTCAATCCTTGTTTGCTAATTTCTATTTTATCTTTCCCTTCCTGTCTTGTCTCTGTTGCAGCGCGCTCCCCTTCTTCATTTGTCTTGGAAGCCACTAATATTTTGTCCTTTAATCTTATATCAGGCATCCTTGTTATCTCATCAAGTGACTTAGATGCACTTTCTCCAGTTCCTTTATCATAAAAGAAACGATGTGTAGTGTTATCATAAACTATCGTTGTATGGATATTCCCGTCACCATCTGTATGAAGAGCTACGTGATCATTATCATGGTGTTCAGCCCTCCATGCTTTATGCAGATAGCCTGTTGCCAAAGCAATCTTGCTCTTTGCAGAAGCCATATTGCCAAGATTCTTGGCTAGTTCGTCGCAACTTTCTGCAACCATTGGATAAAGTTCTTTTAGCTCGTAATGGTGCTTCCTCTCTCCTGGGTTAAATCTCTCTCCAAGGTTCTGTGCAAACTTCTTGCTAACATCCTTAGGATCCTTAGAACCTTTGTTTGCTTCATTCCAGCACTCAAA
>CAYGYN010000080.1:0-11068 GCA_964354195.1 Candidatus Woesearchaeota archaeon
TTAAAATTAATCTGCTGTTCAAATTTTCTGTTTAAATACCTACTCTTTATAACTTCAATATCTGGGCATACAAATATAATAAGCGACTTATTCTTGCAGATATCATTTAACATCTTCTGTTCATCTGGAGAAAAGGGCTTATCTCTCCCCCATAAAGCAGAGTAGACTATCTCAGATATATGGCTTCTATCAAAAACCGTGTTTGAGTTATTAGCATATTCCTTTAAGTATCTTTCAAACTGATCTCCTTCAATATGATGCAGGGATTTTGAATCCCAATGCAGCAGATTCTTTATTCTCTCAACAACAGTACTTTTTCCAGAGCAATCAGGTCCCTCAATAATAATCCTCTTTATCATGATAAGTATAGGTGTTGTAGAAGATATACATTTTACTGCACAAAAATTGTCAATAGTGTTGTATTTTATAGAAATGGTTAAAAATGACAGTTGCTTGGGTAAGATATGCTTGATTCTCAAATAACTAAGAAGATAGAAGAGTTTGTTTATGTGAAACCCCGTTCAATACAGGAAATAGCCCAGCATATAGGAAAGAACTGGAGAACAATAGACAGATACATACAGGAAATAAAAGAGAACTTCGGGACAATTGAAACAAGAACATTCAGAGAAGGCACAAGGGGCGCACTAAAGATTGTTTATTGGGCAAGCGTTGAGAAAGCAAGCAATTCTGTCTTTCAGGAAATTATTGAAAAAGATGTTTTTGCCGGGAAGGTTGCAGGGGATTTATCAGCTTTTGAGATATTCCAGCACATTGATGATAAAAAGAAGAAAGCTTCTGTGGAGGTGGCGGAGTCGGAAGAGGAGACGAATATAAGTGAATTACTCGACTATCTAAGGAAAACTGAGAAGCAACTCTTCACATTCTCAGGAAATTTATCTCTTATTAATCTGCCAGGAGTATTTAATGAGCTGGAGAATCTTGTCAAAAGAGGGATTCCCATCAAAGTTGTTTGCAGAGTGGATATGCCTGGAAAAGAGAACATAGAAAAACTGCTTTCCTTGAATTTTAAGTATGGAAAAGAGCTAATAGAGATAAGGCACAGAGAGCAACCTCTAAGAGCAATAATGTCAGATGGTAAATCATTCAGGATTAAGGAACTAAAAGAACCTATAAGAAAGAAAAATGAGCTGTCAGAGAAAACTTTTGTCTTCTATACTGTAACTGATAAAGAATGGACAGAATGGCTGTCCAAAATCTTCTGGAAGATGTTTAATTCATCAATAAATGCAAACAGGCGCCTTCAAGAAATTAATAAGCTGATATCTCGATAAACTCGAGTGATTAAATTTATAAATCTCTATTAGTTCTTTTTGCTATGGCATCAACACCACCAGGCGCAAAGAAAAAGAAGCTGGAACTCAGCGTTGACCAGGTTACATATGATGAGTTTGCCAAGGCTTGCAGCAGAAAAGGATTTGCTCCCCAAGTTGTGATTGAACAGGCAATGAGAAAGTTCAACCAAACAGGGCAGATTTAATTCTCTTCAGATTAATAATGATTTATCCTTCCAAATAGCCATTGCCCTGCCTTGTAAGTGCCGTAGGTTATGAAAATGGCGCTGAATACATCTATGCTATAGTGCTGGTGCAGAGCAAGAACTGTAAATGCCATAATAAAAGTCATTACCAAGAAGAATTTGCCTATTTTCTCATTCTTATACAAAAGAAATGCAAGGAAAGGTATTGCTGTATGCGCTGAGAAAAACAAGTCATTATTATAATTGAAATATTGGTAGAACCAAGGCACATTATCCAGAACCAATGCCTGGGCAGGTATGCCGAGATGAGTCAAGATTACAAAAAAACTCCTGATTAAAACAAGAAAGCTGAACTGGCTTATGGCTATATGAATCTCGGTTTCTTTATAGAAAAAAGCATAGATTACCCAAACCGCAATAATCAAAATAAGTCCATAGACAAAAACAAAGCTCAAATCAAGAGTCGGAAGATGGTCTAATAATAAATCCTGCACAGAAGTGGTGGGTATTTTATCCACATAATGAGAAGAGAGAAAGTTGAATATGACTGCAATAACTAAGAAGAGAATGGAAAGAGCTATCAGGCCTTTGTGTTTAATAAGATTCATCTTCCAGCTTAAAAGCCAATTATCCCACCTATTTTCCAATTTATGCATAATGATATTTGCGTTGATATATTAAAAAGCTTATGTTTATTTCCTATTATCCTTGTAGAATTGCCAGGATGCAAGGGCGAACATCAATAGGGAAAGAACAAAAAGAGGGTAGCCAAACAAGAAGAAGCCTTTGCTTGCAATTATTGGCAGCGAGATGAACAAGCCTGCAAGCCCCCAGAGAAAAGATTTCAATGCTCTTAGATAGTTGAATTTCATTATTGCAATCAGCTGCTCTCTCCTGCATGACTCTTGCTCAAGTTTTCTGTCCAAAAGCTTGGAAGAGAGTGTGAGAGAGCGCCTTCAAAATCTGAATCTATCAGATAAACGAACTGCCGCTTGTCACCATCGAGCTTCTTGAATGAAGATTCTGCTTTTTCATAAAACTTCCTTATTTCGGGACGCTCCATTTCCAACTGGAGAAGGCTGCCCTGCTTGACAAGAAGCATATCTGAGAGTTTCAAGACATTGCGGTCAATCATTCCTGTATTCTGGGTTATGAAGAGAACAGTAAGGTTCTTGTGCCTTGCGATTGCAAGAATCTGGGCAAGCCCTTTATTTGCCTTGCTCATGCTTTCCCTTGCATTGAATGATATTGCGCCCTCATCAACTAAAACAGCTGAGTTCTGGGGGGCATCATCTATTTTTTCAATAGGTTTTATCCATCTTGGCATTGATGACTGATGGACGCCAAGGGCAAAGCATTTTCTTCTCGCCTTGTGGTGAATATTCTCCAGAAGTCTAAAGCCAAGTGCGCTTTTGCCGCTTCCTCTTTTGCCAAAAATAAGAGCAATCAGGGAATCATCATGCAAACGTCTCTCAGATATATTATAATCGCCGGAAATCGCATCCAGGACTTGAAGAGGCTCAAATAAAGGATTTATATTATAAACAGGGTTTGATTCAAGTTTCCTCCTCTCAGAACTTGCTTTTACTCCTCTCCTTGTAAGATTATATGTGCCTGAAGCTGCTTTCCAGACAAGCCAGCCTATTCCTTTTGCGGTGTACCATACTCCCAAGCCCAAGCCCTTGAAGATGCCTTTTGTTGCTCTCCATGCAAGAGATTGCTTTTTCTTTGCCATGTTGGAACAAGGAGATTGACGTTTATTAAAGTTGTGAAAACGACTAATTCTGACTTGCTCTTGTCTTTAATCTCCTCATCTCCAGATTGCGGGCTTAAATCCATCGGCAAGCAGAATTATAAACCTAAACGAACATTAAAGATTATGGAGCTGGCAAAAGAGAAAAAGATGCTGATTATTGCATTAGTGGTTGTTGTTGCATTTGTATTAATTGCCTATTTTATTGAGAGCATGTTTAGTTTTGAACAAATGAAAAATTATATCAATTCTTTTGGCAACTTGGTTCCGCTTGTCCTGATGGTTATTATAATAATCACATCATCTGTGGGATTTGTGTTTACAATACCTGTTGCAATAGCTGCACTTCTTCTAAGTCCTTGGCTTGCATTATTAATCAGCATGATTGGACTGACTGTTGGGGCAGCAATTTCATTCCTTATTGCAAGAGGCATTGGCAGGGACTATGTTGAGAGAAGGTTCATAAACAAGATAAAAGCATTAAAAAGATATGACGAGCACCTTAAAAACCGAGGATTCCTGACTATTTTCTTCCTAAGGCTGATAATGCTAGTCCCTTACGAGCTGATAAATATCGCAGCAGGACTTTCCAGGATTAGCTTCTCCAAGTTTATGCTTGGCACGCTTGTGGGGATTGTACCTGGCACCCTGCTTACAATTTATTTTGTCAGAAGCACGGCAAATGTCGGGTCCGTGCAATTCATTCTCGCCTCAATAATCATAACAATATTTGCAGTGTTGCCTCTTCTCTCGAAGCATGTCAGAAATGTTGTTTTTAATGTCGAGGAAAAATCAAAGCATAAAGATTAATTCATTTTTAGGCGCCTTAATCCAAGTATTTGTGAGATAATTCCTGAAATGCCTATTGTCTTGATAATCTGAATTATCATCTTAAAGTCCCCAAGAAAACCCCTGATAGCCCCAACTTTATCAGATTTTCTTGCATGGCTGACTCCTGCCCAAGGAACTATTTTTATTTTATATTTTTCCCGGATTACAATATCGTTAAGGAATGATTCCAAACCAAAATTTTGCAGTTTTTTCAGGACATTTAAGTCTCCGATGATATTTTTATTGAAAACCCTCTCGCCTGAGACAAAATCAATTCTCAGCTTCTTAAAAATCCAAAGGCTGTTTTCTTTCATGCTCATAGTCATGTCTGCTTCTTTGTCCAGAACAGGAGATATTAAATCAGTTAAATTCTTTGGCTTGAGATTAGCCAAATCTGCATCCAACAATAGCACAATCTTGCTTTCAGACTTCTTAAGAGCAGTCATTACGCCAAAGGTTTTGCCGTGATTAACCTTAAAATCAATCAGTTTTATTTTCTTGCTGCGGAAACTCTTTATCACCTGCAGAGTATTGTCCTTCGAACCATCGTTGATTACAATCATCTCGCCTACAAGAGGATGCTTTTGAACAACTTTGAGAACATTCCCTATTCTTGAGCCCTCATTGTAAGCTGGAATTATGCAGGATATTTTATTTTTCATTTTTAACCTCTTGATGACGGTATTTTATTAATCTTGAATACTCTGTCTCCCACTCTTTGATTATATTGGGCATATAATGCTTCTTTATTTCTTTTAAGGTATTTATTTTCATCTTCTTATGCAATTTCTCGTTGGAAAGGAGCTTGATTAGTGCCTGCGCAAACTGCTTCTTGTTGCCCCATCTTGCGAGATATCCGTTATATTTATCTTTTACCAAATCCTTTATTCCGCGGGCGTTAATGCCAACAGTTACCAAACCATTTGCCTGCGCCTCAAGGGTTGTTATTCCCTGAGTTTCTGTTGTTGATGCTGTAACGAATAAGTCGCAGGCTTTGTAGATTGAAGATTTTACAAGCTTTTCGCGCTCAATCTTGCCTGTCAGTATAACATTATCATTCAGATTCCTGGATTTTATTCCCTGCCTTAATTCATTCATTTCCGGACCATCGCCGACTATCAGCAATTTTGTTTTCGGCAGTTCCTTGAGCACAAGCGAGAAGCAATCAAGAAGATAGAGCAGATTTTTCTCATGAGCAATCCTGCCTACAAAGAGCAAAATCTTCCCCTTCTTGTTATATTTTTTCTTTGCCTCCTTCCAATGAGAATTGTCAAATATATCTTGCTCTATTCCATTAGATATTGCTTTTATTGGCTCCTTGAATCTGTGGGCGAGCAATTCTTTTCTTGCCATCTTGGTAGGGGTGGTTATCAAATCGCACTTGTTGTAATATGCTCTCGAGTATGCCCAGGCAAGCTTCTGAACTACTCGGAAATCCATCTTTGCATGCCTAAGATATTCCTTGTCTGCAAAAAAAGTGTGGAATGTTCCAATAAGAGGGACTTTCAATGAGTGGGCAATGAGAATAGCCTGTATGCCCAGAGGCATGGGCACCATAAAGTGAATTATGTCAATGCCCTGATTTTTAAGATAGTTCTTCAGCTTGAAACTGAAGAAATTGGTAAACCTGAAATCTTCATAAAAGTAGGCAGGGATTGAAGGAAGCCTTATTACTTTTACATTATTATAGGAAAACTCTTTGATGTTCTTGTATCTTGGGGCGATTATGTAAATCTTGTGCCCTCGGTCTGCCAATCCTTTTACAAGCGAGACCGTTGTAGTGGCAACTCCATTTATTTGCGGCAAGAAACAATCTGTGAATATAGCAATCTTCATATGATTATTATGCTTGAAGAGATTTTAAATTTAATCTTATGGGGCTTGAAAAGCCTCTTAAAGACAAATTATCTCTCATTTCTGAGGGGTTATGGTCTAGCTTAGTCAAGATCCGAGCTTCGGGAGAATAGATTTCGAAAAGGTTCGTGACCCGGGTGCGAATCCCGGTAACCCCATTTCGCTTTCCGTAGCGAGGAACTGCGCAGCGCAAGCGAGCAAGTCCGCAGCAAGAGAAAGTCGAAATTAATAGTATTAACGGCATAATAAGCTTTTTATAATTGATTTTATTAGATGTTTTATGAAAAAGTGGTTGAAAATACTGATTATAATTCTCTTGGTAATTATAATATTTCTGGCAGCTGTTGCTGCATATGGCATTTACACTTACAACCAAGTAAAAGAAGTTATAACTCTCTCGCAAGATTCGTCAATAAAACAAAACTTTGAGGCATTGGCAAAGGGGAATTGTTCCAAACTTCCAACAGTTGATGCTCAAATGACAAACATAAAAACAAAAGTCGCTGCCCTTTGCGGGAATTTTGGCGTTAAGTTCGCAGCTGCACGAGGATGGATTAAAACAGAGCAATATGCCGCCTGCCAAGAACTAAACAATCCTGAGAATGCTATTGATAAAGCATTAAACCAAATAAAAGCTGCCTGCGCAAACAGGACAGCAACACAATAACATGACAATAGAACAAATAACAGGACAGATTTTGAGCAATATTAGCTTAACTGAGTTGCCAACTGAACTCGGAGGAAGGATATCTACGCTTATAACTATTTTCCAGGCAATTGGAGGATTAATTATTGTTTATCTCATATTTAATATTATAAACATGTTCTTAAACAGAAAGAAAGCTAAAGAAACAGAGAGAATGCGCGAGTTGCTTGAAGAGATAAACAGAAAACTGGATAAAAGAAAATAATATGGGAAGAAAGAAGAGTGTCCAGAAGATTCCCAAGTCCGCTTTGTTAAAATGCCCTCATTGTTCCGAGAGGACGAGAGCAATTGTTGATGTTGACAACTGCCCTCAAAAGTATATCTGCCCGAAGTGCAATCAAGAAGTTCGAAATCCGCTAACATCCTGCTGTGTTATCTGCGCATTCTCAAACAAGAAATGCCCAAGAACCCTCTTGGCTCAAGCAAAAGTCAAGGGCTGGGAACTAAGATAATTAAAATCCTTTCTTCTTCTTGAGGAAACTTATCAGCTCATTGCTTATTTGGGGCTTGCCATTGATGATTGGATAATGATAAGGAAGCTCAATTGACTCAATGTTATTTATTCTTATTGTCAGCTTATCAATGAACCTCATTTTTGAGAGTGGAAATCCTTCGGCAATCTTCTTTGTTACAAGAACTGCATTGTCTGTTGAGAATTGCTTCTTGCCTATGTTTCTAACTTGGGCATTTTTTATCTTTCTTGTTAATTCTGCTCGGGTTCTTTTTCTTGGAGGATAGTCTCCCAAGATGCCGCCAAAGATAAAATAATCAAATTGTTTTGCTTCCTTTGGGGAGAGAGTCTTGTTTGCTTCAGGGTCAAGGACACAGACCTTCTTCAGTTTTAATTCGGCAATAGATGAATGGATAACTCTGCCTATTTCTTCCAGGTCTTTGTTTTTCTTCTCTATATTTGTAAACCAAAGATTCTCTTTTCCAACTATCCTTGAGATATTCCGATATTCTATCAGACACCATGGATAAACTTTAGGCTCAAGATGTTCAATTATGTAAATAGGCATGCTATTAAGCTATTTTTCTGGAATAAAAATGTTTTTAAAGCCAAAAATTAAAACTATTCTATGACAGATGAAAAAGAGGATGAACACGTAAGACCAAGTGAGAGCGGAAGGGTTGCAGTTCTATCGAGACATAGACAAGCCCCTCGAGGAGAAGCCCTGACCATCTCTATTGCACCAGTCAGCCCACATGTGCCAACAAGAACGTGGCAAGAGCGGCAATATGGTGATGATGGAAGGCTTGTGAATGTAGAGATACCTGTTGTATCTTTGGAGAGCATTGACTCTGCAAGATATAACCCCGGACGAGAGGCATACACAGTAGGGAACTAACCTAAGACAGCATTTAGAAATGATTAAAAACTCGCATTAATTTAGTTATATATGCTAAAAAAGAGCGAAAGATTTGAGAGAAGCCTTCACATATTCATTTTTCTCCTTATAGTTGCAGCAATATTATTTGCATTATTCTCGTTCATGGCTATAAGAACAAATATTAATATCATCAAGGCAGCCATAGAAACAATAAGTGGTTCGAGTTCTTTTGCTGACAGTCTTACAAGCATGCAGCATAGCGCCACTTATATCTATGAGATAGTGATAGCTGAGATAATTGTCCTGCTTGGCGGAGTTGTAGCTTCGCTGTTTGCCATCAATTACATGATTAATCTTTATTTTGCTGCAACTAGGAAATCCCTTGTTGATGAATTAACAGGCATTTACAACAGAAGAGCAATATACAAGATTATGGACCAAGAAATAAAGAGGGCTGAGCGATTCAAGCACCCGCTGACTACAATAATGCTTGATATTGACTTCTTCAAGGTTTACAATGACAAGAATGGACATCTTGCAGGGGACTTGCTGCTGCAGAGGCTATCCAAGATTATACAAAGCAAGATAAGAGATGTTGATACTTTGGGGAGATATGGCGGGGAAGAGTTTCTGTTAATCCTACCTGAAACACCGCATGACAGTGCCGCAATAATAGGCGAGAGAATCAGGAAATCTATAGAAACAACCCACTTCAAAGGGCAGGAGAAGCAGCCAAAGGGCAAGATAACAGTAAGCATGGGCTTAGTGACTTTCCATGGGGAATACAAGAGTAGAGCGCACTTAATACACTCTGCTGATGAACTGTTATATAAAGCAAAAGAATCAGGAAGAAACCAGATGATAAAAGCATATTACAAAGACCATCATGCACTTGGTAAACCTATAAAAGAAGCATAAATTAATTCTTCAATTGATAATTAACCAATACATTTTTTCTATATCTTCTTTCTATAATCAGAAGAATTGCTGCACCAAAAATCACAAATAAGAACACATAGACAAAACTCCTGTTTGGCGCTTTTGTAAGATTATAACCAGAATCTCCTTCTGGATTAACACCTGCTGTAACGGGACTTCTTGACAATTCTCGGTTATCCAATATTCCTATAACGTTTCCCGTTAACGCGACGCCGCCCTGTGTTATTGTTGTCTTTCCGTCGCTAACGCGAACACTGTAATCTCCCGAAGGAGCAACAAGCCTAAAGCTTACTGATTCGCCGACGCCAAGGTCAACTTCCTTTGTGCCAATTGTTTCTCCAATGACAATCTGAATTGTTTTTGTATAACGAGTATTGCCTGTATTTATTACAGTCAGAACATTGTCTTTTATCTCGAATTTCGCAAGTTCATTCAACTCCACCATAAATAATGCTGTGGCTTCTGTTTTTTCTCCGGTTGAAGAAGTGTAACTCGAGGTTATTTTCCAATAGCCTGCATAGGGAGTTGAGCCGATATCTGCGCTTACAACCTGATTCGATGGGACAGAGGCTTCTACCTGTCGTCTTTTCTCGGCATCTTCTATCATGACATGAACATCCACATTCAATGGATTGTCATTAGACTCCAAGAGAGAGACTTTGAAAGTTATATTCTCGCCAGCGACATATGTGTCTTTAATTGTCGAGACGCCCATCTTTTCGCCTTGGGCAGAAACAACCGCCGCTAAGAGAACTGCAACAAAGAGTACTAAAATCACCTTCTTTTCCATGATTAGTGAATATATACTAAGTATTTAAAAATAATGTTTTTAACTACTGTCTGCATAGTTGGTTTTAAAACTTCGGAGGCTTATACTTATATATAAGTAGATGTAAATATATTTACTTATAAGTACTTAAATGGAAATATTTAAATATGTCAATGAACTAGGGAAATAAGGTGAAAATGGGTAAAAAAGAGGCACATGGAAGCAGGGATAAAGTAACAATAAGCTTAAACCATAATCTTTACAGAAATTTTCAGAGATATTGCGAAGAGCGCGCAATGCTAGTATCAAGAAAAATAGACCTTCTTATTAAAAAAGAGATGGAGGAGAAAGCAAAATGAGAAAGCAGAACATCAGATTTATCATCGGATGCCTGGCCTTCCTATTCTTGCTGGGCTTTGCATATGGGGCAACTTTTACTGACTCAAACAGTTCTGATTTCAACAACGGGACATATTCAAACACATTTTACAACTCTTCAGGATTTGTGCAGTTAAATAACAGCGTTTCCGGAGAGTACAGTTCAAGAATATTTGCTGGAAACGAGAGCCAAAAATGGTATAATCTCTCGTGGACACAAGGCGCCCCGTATCAGCAGGAATTGCCGAATAACAAGCAATCTGAAAGTGTTCTTGGAGGAGTTGACATGAACAAGAACCTGCTTTTGCTTCACATGGATGAAGCATCAGGAACAATAATTGATTACTCGGGAGAAGGAAACAATGGAACCTCGCAGGGAGGGATTAGTTATTCTGATGAAGGGAAAGTAAGAACAGGGCTCAGATTTAATGGAGCAAGCAATAGTTATCTTGTTTTGAGCAGACAGATAACTTTCACGACAACTGACAACTGGACAGCAAGTTTCTGGGTGAACAAGACCGATGGAGATACTTGCGGGGCATTTGCAGGAACTTGCAGCATGATATTGGGCAAGGTTGGAGTCAGCACTGATTTTATCTGGTTCTGGACAAGCAATTTCCTTAGATACAGGAATTCTGCAGGAGTAAGCCTTGACTTTAATGTAACTAACTTTACAGGATGGCATCATTATGCGCTTGTGGCAAACGGCACAGCTGTCAAATTGTATCGTGACGGAAGATATAACTCTACTTTAAACATAACTAGCGGCTCCAGCCTGCAGATAACTAATGTTGGAGCAGGGCATACTGCAAATTATATGATGAAAGGGGTGCTTGATGAAGTAGGGGTATGGAACAGAAGCTTAAATGAGAACGAAATTTATAATATCTACAGCAGAGGAGCATATAAATTGAACCTTGGCGTGCGAAGATGCGATGATTCTGAATGTTCTGGAGAAACATTAAGCAATATTGGATATAATATAACCTCGCCAGTTAACATCAAT
>CAYGYN010000081.1:0-4043 GCA_964354195.1 Candidatus Woesearchaeota archaeon
CTGGTTCTTGAGTGCCATCAAGAGAAGTATTCTCTTGAGGTCTTTGTACCATCCAACTCATGGAGTTGGAGGTTTAAATCTGATGATTTGAATTGATAGAATAGGAACGTCCCCTGCTGGACTCGAACCAGCGACCCTCTGATTAACAGTCAGATGCTCTACCGGCTGAGCTAAGGGGACTTAAGAATTTAAAACTGAGATGTTATTTAAAAGTTATTGTTTGGGATTTATTCTTCACTTTCTTCTTTCTTTTCTTTTTCGGGTTTCAATCCCAAGTCGCTTTTTATCTTTCTTGCTGCATTCATGCGCTCGAGAAAACGGTAGATATTGGCTTGTTTTGAGCCCCTTATGAGGTTTCCTATTGCTGTTGTTGCTTCCTCTATGGTTTCTGCAGGGCCGATTATACCGACTGTATTGTCATGGATGACAACTGCGCAGCCGGAAACACTCTCGAGAGTGCGTTTTGTTTTCCCCTCTGTGCCTATTACTCTCCCTCTAACTTCTTCGAGATTTTTTCTTCGGGTGAAATCCTTTATGTTTAATTTCCTGAATATCATTGTTTCACTTGTCAATGAGAGGGCATCTTTCAAGTCAAAGCCAAAATCAAGGGCTTCAAGAATGCGCTGGGCTTCAAATTCCTGGATTGGCTCGCCTTCCATAGCGACTTGCCTGCCTTTGATTTCAAGCTTCACGCCTGTTTTTCTCTCAATGGTCTCTTTGTTTTCCCTTATTCTTTTCGAATTTTCTATAAATATTGTTTCTGTCATGTTACATAAGGACCAAGGCGAAAGGGATGTCTTTTATCTTGGCTATTCCTTTCTTGGTTATCACGCCTGCTTTCAGAGCAGAATCAACTGATTTCCTGCCAACAATGTTAAAAGTGGCGTCTTCCATTGCCTGGATTCTTAATATATTGATTGCCTGCTCTTCATTAATTTTATCTCCTTTGTAAAAAGTTTCTCTTACGTCCAGCTGGCGCTTGCCCTCATCAAATTTCTTGCCCAACAATTCAGAATCGCATAATGCCACAACTGTCCTGCATGATTTATGGATTTTTATGAACATGTTTTGTTTTTGCTGTTATTTAACTCTGCTTGTGGTGATAACTCTTGTGAATTATCAGATATCTCAATTGAGGGGTGCTTCAGTTCAACCATTGCTTTATTTTGTTTTATCATCTTGTTTTTTTCTTTAGAAATGGTATCGTATTGGGGATTTAGCTCCGCAAGCAAGGCAATGCTTGAATTTTATGCCTTTCTCGGAGATTATTTCTGTGTCTGGCTTATGGCATTCTGAACAAATGACAAATTCTTTTGCGTATTGCTGTACCTTATCATTAACTTTTGCTGAATTTAGCTTTGTGTTAAGGATTAATCTCTCTCCATCCATTTTCCCGGAAGTTGCAAGCTCTTTAAGCAGGAATTTTGCAAGCTGGTCAATTGGACGACGCAGGTAAGCTGCAATCGGTGTTATGTTTGTGATTATTGTGTTTTTTCCAGAAACCTGGCCTTCAACTTTTGGGATTTCGAATCTTTCAGCACCTGTTGTGACTACTTTTACCTTGCTGTAGGCTTCTTTCAGGAGATTTTCATAGCTTTCCATATAAATAATCGAGGAAAAGGGTTTATAAATCTGTATACTCTATTATACACATGCCAAAGAAAGAGGTGAAGAAGATGAGTGGGAGGAATTTCGCGCTTACTATAATTCTGGGTGTTTTTGTTGCAATTATGGTTGCAACATTGTTTAATCTTATTGTTGATTATGTCTACGAGGGACCTCAATACGAGGATTATTGCAAGGGTGTGGGTGGTATGGGAATGGAAGGCTCGTATCCGATTAAATACGGCGCTGTTGTAGGCGGGTGCGGCAACTGCACTTTCTCAAGTGACTTGCAAAAGCAGACAGAAGAATGTTATAATGATAGGGGCATACCTGTTTATGATTATGATAATGAGGGATGCACATCTTCCATAAGGGAGTGCAACATGTGCCAGAAAACTTTTGAGGATGCAATGACAGCTTATAACAGACAGACTTTCTTTATCTTCGCCGCCATAGGATTCTTACTTATTGTTGCTGGATTGTTTATCCCTGTTCTTTTGATACAGATAACAACATTGCCTGCAGGGGCTTTCCTTGTTATAGAAGCAGCTGTCAAGAACTTTGATGACAAGCTTTATGTAATAATAATCTTTTCATTGCTGATAATAGCAGCTGTTTATCTTGCGCTGAAGAAGCTGAGATAATCAAAAAGGAACTCCTATCAAAAATTCTTTTTCGGGAACACCCTCAGTAAGGTGAACAACCCCCTTTCTTACTTTGTGAGAATCAATAATCTTTGGCAAATCATCAAATTTAGGATAGCGGAAAGTATTATGCCAATGTCCTGATTTTCTTGAATATCCATAGACATCGTGTGGAGGATATTGCTTCATCCAGTCCCATGTTACAATATAAAGGTTTCTTGTTGTAACTAATTTGTCAAGCCTTTGAATATCTCCCTCGCTAATTCTTCCAACAGGCATTCTTAATCGGTAAAGCGCAAGTGCCCAATAGCATGGCTTGCTGTTGTTATAGCCCATTTGATGCTCCTGAACTGTCCAGGATTTCGGATATTTTTCCAAGGCATCCACCAGGCTGAATTTTACTTCTACATGCTTCAGTTCATCACTTAAATCCGGACCTGTATTTGGTAGATTCAGTTCCATATTCAGAACCGATGCAGCCCATTTTTCATTAATTCTTGGCATAAGCCCGTTAAATCTTTGTGCCTTCATCTTTCCTTAAAATAAATAGATTTATCCAAGATAACGAATTTTGCCCGGTCTCGGTTCGTAAACAATGCCGTCCTCAAGCATCTTTTTTATTTCCTGGTTGATTATTTCCGGAGGCTCTTTCAGCTCCATGATTAGCTGGTCGATGTTTGCCCCTCCATCTGACTCGGAGTTCTTCACTGTTGAGATTATCTTGTCCTTAAGGGCTGTGAGTTGCTCCTTGTCAGAAATTTTTGGCTGATTCTTTTCCAATTCAAGCTTTCGCACAAGAAGATAAGCGGGCTCTTTCTTCTTTAATATCTCGGGTGTTATGTATATTTCATTATTCCAGATTCGCAGCAAGCCTACAACAAGAACAGTATCTCCTTGATTGAGGGGAGTGAATTTCTCAATATCCTCTCCAAATGTTTTCAGCTTGATTTGCCCACTCGCATCATCGAGAGTGACTGAAGCAAATTTCTTTTCCCCATCCTGGACATACTTATCTATAACATTTGCAATAAGATTGACACGAACAACTGGTTTGTTTTGGAAATCCAGGGACTTGAAGCGTTCGCCATCTAGGGTGATTTTGCCGCCAAGAATATCGCCTATTTTCAGCTTGAATGCAACATTTCTCTTGAATTGATTGTCATCAGTCATGTTATATTTGATGCCTTTGTTTTAGTTTATTTATCTTACTTATGACTGCATTTTCAACGTTTATATCTTTTATTGTGCCGAACTTCATTAATAGAATTATCATATCTGCTATCTCTTCTTCCAAATTAGATGCATCTTCAGGGAGCATTCTTATATTCTTGTTGTTGTTCTGCCTTGTTAATTCCCCAAATTCTTCTGCCAAATGAATTAAAATAGCTTTTTCATCATGCTTCACATTAAGTTTTTTGTCTATTGAATCGACAATTTCATTGGCTATCTTTTGAAGTTCTAGTGTTTCCATGTTATTTCGATGTTCTTTGAATATGCTTTGAATTCGGAGAGAAAATCTCTCCTGATTTTCTCAATTGTGTTAATGCATCCTCCAATTCTTCAGGTTTTATCTTCCCGGAGAGTTCTTTTTCAAGCTCTTCGAGAGGGATTAACTTGCCAACACGGGACTCCAGCTGGTAAATTATGTCTCTAACAAGGAGAATCTTGCTTCTCTTTGAGGAAGTAATTCCTGTTGTCATCTTGTCAATATCAAAGGATTTTGTTTCTTCATCATAGCCAACTTGAGTTAGCGAGAATTTCAACAGTTCGATGGCTTTTTTTGAGTCCTCTCGC
>CAYGYN010000082.1:0-2624 GCA_964354195.1 Candidatus Woesearchaeota archaeon
GATAAGAAGGCACAAAAGTAATAACTCCCAGCTTAGAGACCGATTTATAGCCAGCCACCCCATGAGAATCGGGGCACAGCTGGCGAGGACGCCCTGGGGGTAAACGCAGGTCACCTTCTTGCGCCAGGTAGCGGCTACCAGAGTACCCGCAGCGTCGGCAAGAAACCCATAAGGGTGTAAATACCAGGCCAATCCCAACCCGAGAGCAATCAGGCTGAGAACCAGCGGCAGGACTTTGCCCGGCGGGTAAATAACCTTCGAGGGGAGAACGCGGCAGCTGGTACGCCGCATACGGGCATCAATATCACGGTCGAGATAGTTGGTCAGGCCGTTGGCACCGGCCGAGGCGATTAAAATAGTCACCAGAACTAAAGCCAGCCGGGGAGAAAGCCGACCACCACCGGCGATAACAGCCGTGCCGAGGCCGATAAAAGCCAGCAGGGCACTTGGGAGAGGCTTCAGCACCTCGAGGTAATTGAGGACAGTACCGACGGCCGTGCCTTTCCTCAATGACAGGCGAGGCCTTCTCCTGATCAATGCGGTTGCCGTTAAAGAATTCGTATTCATAAATACAAGTCAATTATACACAATATGATAAATGGGGGCTAGGATGGGTTGTATTTAGTCCTGACTGGTATTAATATAGGAGCAGTGAAAGAAGAACTCGAACAAATACTGTCTCAGCGGAAGAAGCAGTATATCAATGAAGCCAGCCGCCAGCCATCCGCAGTACTAGTTCCCATATATCAAAAGCGGGGGGATTACTACATCGTCTTCATCAGGCGCACAGAGACCGTCAAGTCACACAAAGGCCAGATTTCCTTTCCCGGAGGCGCCCGGGATGTTAACGACAGGACCCTACTGCATACAGCAATACGGGAGAGCCGCGAGGAGATAGGCCTGTACATGAAGGATATCGAAGTCATCGGCGAGCTGGACGACGAGATAACGACCACTTCGAATTACATCGTCACTCCGTTTGTGGCCATGATACCGTGGCCGTACCGGTTTACGAAAAACAAAGACGAGGTGGCCGAGATAATGGAAGTCCCTCTTAAAGTACTCCTGGAAAAGGGCTGTTTAAAGGCGAATACCGAGACTTTAAACGGTAAGCCAATGGATTCTTATACCTATTACCACCAGGGGAAGGTCATCTGGGGAGCAACGGCCCGTATATTAAAGAAACTACTGGACATCATCGGTAAAATCACGCAGGGCGAAGAGTAAATAAACTAACCCGATATTGGGAATACATGCCCTAGAGTAGGCTAAATTGTATCGCAGATGTTTTAACTAGGCCAGAACACATTCTTTGAAAATGATGTTCTTACCGTAGCTATCGTATCTGCCGCGGAGGGCTACTTCCTGACCTTCATCGAGACGGTTCATCTGGGGTATGCTTTCCTTACCGAAGGTGCAACGGACGGGCCATAACACCTTTTTCCGGGCGCCGGTAAGCACGATATAGCGAACATCAATATGGTCGCGGATGAAAACCTTCTCCACGAATCCTTTTACTACGATGGTCTTATTCGTTAATCTGGCATGGGCTCCCAGCCGGTTCGCTTTAAAGAGAGCATCCAGTTCATCAACACTTAACACCGCTCCATCGGAAAGTGTGTCCAGGTTCGGGGCGGCTACCGGCGCCGGCTCGGGTTCCGGTAGTGATTTGGGCACAGGTCTTGGCGCTAATTGCGGCACAGGTGCGGATTCGGCAATCGGAGCGGCTGGCGTGGCTGTTCTGGGTTTCGGTTCCGGTTCGGGCGCGGGGACGGGTTCTTGGTTTTTCTCCGGTTCTGGTAGAGGCTCCTCCTTCGGCTTTGGCTTCCTCTCAAACACAAACCGGCGTTTTTGTCTAGAATCAGGGGGCGGTTCCGGCGTTTCTTCCGGTTCGGGGGCCGCTTCCGGCTCTAGTTCCGGCTCAGATTCAGAATCAAACTCCGATTCCGGTTCTGCCTCCTGAGATGCCGTCCTTAAGGTAGAACTTCTCTCCTGTTGAAGCTCCTTAAAGGTCTTATCCAGTTTTTTATAGGCTCGCGATAGAAGCGGGTAGCCGCACCACTGACAAGCCCAGTCTTTGGTTCTAAGTGTCTGACGTCCACAGTTGGGACAAGCTGGCATAGAAACACCTCTCTATTAAATTATACGTGATAACGGCAGCTTGTCAACTGTTAATAAAGCTGGCTTAGATATAAAATTCTCTATTACCAAATGGTAGTAAATAAATACTTAATAACAGCTTATTAACTTTCCTTATATATCCTTGATATGTTACCTAAAAAGAATTATAATATATGTATAGCTATTGTGGAGAAAAGAAATGGCCGGTAAGAACTTTTACGATATACTCGGATTAAGAAAAGACGCCAGCGACAAGGAAATTAAGCAGGCTTACCGCCGGCTGGCGCGCAAGTACCACCCGGACGTCAACCCGGGAAACAAATCGGCCGAAGCCAAGTTCAAAGAGATGAACGCCGCCTACGAGGTCCTTTCCGACAAAGAGAAAAGGCAGAAGTATGATAAATACGGCGATAAATGGCAATACGCCGACCAGCTCGAACAGGCACAGCAGGAACAAGCCCAATACCAGGGTTTTTCTCCGGGCGGTGGTGGCACAAGCTACC
>CAYGYN010000083.1:0-3083 GCA_964354195.1 Candidatus Woesearchaeota archaeon
ACCTCCAAGAAAACCAAAGAAACCATTATTGGCTGTAAAATTATTAAAAGTAACGTCTGAAGTTGAGTTTAATACTTGATTAAAAGGATTTCCTGATGAGCTCATACAATTAGTCCCATCACTCAAACAGAATCTTATCCCGTTATCACTTGCTGCTATTTCCGCGATAGAACTGTTTAATGCACTTTCAATTATAGCGATTTGTTCTTGGGCTGTAAGATTTAATGCAACTTCTTTTAATCTGGCTGCCTCTTCAATTGCTGCTATATCTTCAGGGGTTACTCCGTTAAGCAATGCCAGCTTTTTTGCTTCAAGCATTTTTGCCAGGGCAATCTCAGCATTAGAGTCTACCAATTCTTTTGCTTGCTCACCTGCCTGTTGTAATCTTATTATTTTAAGTTCAAGATTTTCTCCGGTAGTTGCATTAGTTATCTCTTTATGTGTGCTAATAACTTTTAAAGCATAGTCTCTTTGCGAGATTAAAGTAGTATTGGCTGATTCTTCTGCATAATCTAATTTAGATTGCCATACTGCTTGATTAAGGTCTTTTAATCCAATTCTTACTTTTATGATATCTATTTCAAATGAACCATTAGATACTTCATCAACATCTTTTCTTAAATAATTCCAAACCACTAATCTTTTTCTTGGAGCTTGGTCTGTTCCATTGATATTTATATTTAAAAAGTAATCTTTTGAAACATTATTACAGGCAGAATTTACTCCGTTTTGCTCGGTTTTCCATTCTCCAAAACTGCCTGTTGTTAAACTAGTTGTATTAGAATAGCAAATATCTCCTCCAATCAGGGCATCATAAACACTAAAATTAAATTCATAAGTTCCTATGTTAAATGTTGTTCCAATATAGTACTGCCCTTGCCATACCAAGACATCTGATGCAGAAATGATATTGACAGCTAATATTAAAATAAACGTACTTATTAAACTTAAGAATATCTTATTCATTTTCCTTCTCTTTTTGTATAAGAAACACATTAGATTAATAAGTCCGCCGTTGAAAATCGCTACTTTTACCGACGGCAAGGTTTAATTTTGAAACCAAATATATTTAACCTAATATTACTACTTAGTTTAAGTACTAAACTCTTGGTCCTGGAGGTTTAAAGAGGGCTTAATATGAAACTAAACAAGAACGAGAGAAAAACTCTCAAACTACTACTAAACAACGCAAAAATCTCAGATATCTCTATCGCCAACCAGCTTCATATCTCAAGCCAGGCAGTTGGCAAGATAAGAAGAAAGCTTGAATCCACAATTATAAAATCCTATTCTCTAAACCTCGATTATGCAAAACTAGGCATTCAGACATTCGCAATTTCCCTTGCGAAAATCACTCCAGAGGGTTTGGATGAAGGAGAACTTGAAATAGAGCAAAGACTCTTGAAATGTCCCCACATAATCAATGTCTATCGCATCCCAAGCGGCAGTTCCACGCATATAATCATGTATGGCTTCAAGGACATGGCTGAAATGGAGGACTTTTTTCGCTCTTCGGCAAAGAAAAACGAACTCCATAGATTTATTGAAAACCAGCAGCTTTTCAATTTCTCCCATAACAGTCTGATAAAGAACGACCCTGTCCCGCTTTTGCACAAAGCCATAGATGCCCTAAACAAAGAAGAGCTCCAAAATAATTCAGGCTTTCGCGAGATAGAGAATTTCCGAAGAAGGAACTGGAGTTGATGAAAATGAAAAGCTTAAAGTTTAAAAAAAATCTGGAAAATAACAAGCAATTGGCTGCATTGATTAAGAATCCGAACGATTTTATAATAAAAATTACATCTGACGGCAGGATTCAATTTATCAATCGCACCCCTGCAGTAGTTTCTATAAAAGAAATCATAGGCCAGAAAATATTGGATGCCGCATCACGGAAACAGAATAAAAAAATAAAAAAAGCAATTCAATATGTGCTCAAAACCGGGAAAACAACCAGTTATGAGGATATTGATGCAGATAATTCTGTTGTCTTATACAAATTAATGATTAGTCCTGTTAAGCATGGCGGGAAAACCGTTGCCTTGGAATTTATTGCAAAAAATATAAACGAGGAGAAAGAAATAGAAGTTAAACTAAAAGAAACAGAAGAGAAATACAAGACACTGGTTGAAGGCGCGCAGGACATTATATTTATGATTGATAAAAATCTGAAAATTCTTTCCATGAATTCCAAAGCCGCATCTTTGTTTGGGAAGACTCCTGCTGAGGTGGTTGGATTGCCGATATCTAAGCTATTTCCAAAGGAATCAGCAGTTCGATTCATAAAAAATAATAAAGAAGTATTCAAAACAGGCAAGAGCAAAGTCATTGAAGAAAAGATGGTTATTGGAAACAAATTATTTTATAACAGCACTAGTCTGTCCCCCGTTAAAGATTCTTATGGTAAAATTGCTGCAGTAATTGGGATAGTAAGAGACATCACGGAGAAAAAGAAATCTGAAGATGAATTGAAGGAAAGCGAGGCTCGTTACCGTTCTTATATTGAAGTGACTGGACAGCTTGGATGGACTACAGATTCAAAAGGATTTGTTACAGAAGATATACCATCATGGAGAACATTTACTGGAAAGAGATACGAAGAGGTTAAGGGATATGGATGGTTGAAATCAATTCATCCAGATGACATTAAGCAGACTCAGCAGGCATGGGAAGATGCAGTCAAAGCAAAAAGAAATTATGAAGTTGAATACAGGGTGCGCAGGCATGACGGCGTTTATAGATGGTTTTTAGCCAGAGGAATTCCTGTATTAAATAAAGATAAGAGCATCCGAGAATGGGTTGGAACATGCATTGACATCACAGAAAAAAAGAAGACAGAGGATGCATTGAAGGAGAGCGAGAAAAAATTCAGGGTATTAATTGGAAATATTCCAGATGTTAGCTGGACTACCGATGAAAATGGCAAAACTATTTTTATCAGCCAAAATATTAAAAAAGCATATGGCTACAGCCAGGAAGAAGTTTATAAGAAAGGCGATAGCGTCTGGTTTGAAAGAATTCATCCAGAAGATATTGAAAAAGTGGAAAAAGCATATAAACTCTTATTTACAAAAAACAAAAAA
>CAYGYN010000084.1:0-3403 GCA_964354195.1 Candidatus Woesearchaeota archaeon
CTCCTTATATGCGGTTTGTTTCGCCTGTCAATGGAACAACTTACTATAATACTTCTGTTTTGGTTAACATAACTAATTCGAGTGATGCTGTTTATGTATGGTGGAACAATGGAAGTGCTAATCTAACTTATTCAGCAGCAACATATTATGCCTTTACAGACGGGTGGCATACAATTTATGCATGGGCGAATGACTCAGCAAAAAATGTAAATACCACTTCTGTGAGCTTCTTTGTTGATTCGTGCACGCCCAACATGACAAATACTTCTTGGAGTGCCTGGACTAACCAGACATGTGTTGGGAGCCAGATGAACCAATCAAGATTCAGAGTGCAGTATGATTCGAATAACTGCGGAACAGTTTCAAATACAACTTTCTATGAATATCAGCTTGTTGGACCAACTTATTATAATACTTCATGGAGCAATTGGACAAATATCACCTGCTTCTCAGGAAATGTAATGAACCAGACTAGGAATCTGACACAGTATGATGCATATTCGTGCGCTGCAAATCAGACTTTCTTTGAGTATCGGGCTATTGAATGGTGCGACTTCTGCACTCCTAACATGACAAATACGACTTGGAGTGCTTGGCAGAATGTAAGCGCGTGCTATGCAAACAATACAATAGAACAGAGCAGGAACAAGACAGAGTATGACTCAAACAATTGCAACGAGATGGCAAACACTACTTTCTTTGAATACAATATAACGACATGCGATTATGACGGTGCCCCTAAGATTTACATTATTTCTCCCTTGAATGCCACTTACAACAACATGACACAACTTGTCAATATTAGCGTGGTTGATTCTGCAGTTGATTCAATATGGTTTAACAATGGAACTGCAAATGTGACATATACCTCTCCTGTTTATGTGCTATTTAGCGAAGGAGGAGATATAATTTATGCATACGCAAATGACTCTATTGGCAATCTTAATTTGACAAGCACAATGTTCAATATTGATACAAGCCTGCCTGACACAACTTCTCCTGTTATTGTGAGCACAGAAATTGAGCCTTATGATCCTTATGTTGGCGGCAATGTCTCACTTTCAATGAATGCAACCGATAATATTGCAATTTCCGGGATGTTTGCAAATATAACACTGCCGAATGGAGCAGTTGTGACCCTCGGATTGCCAAATAATTACACTATTGCCGTGATTGGGAGGCACAATGTGACTTTTTGGGCAAATGACAGCTCTGGGAATATTGCAACTTATGAAGATTATTTCATTGCCGGCTCCACATCTGTGAATGTAACATTTAACATTGTAGATTACACTCTTTCCGGAATCCCTGTTAACCTGACTATTTATTTTGCAGGAACTGACAAGGAAGTTCATATGCATAACTTTACTGGAATAAAGATTGACTCGCACACAAACATACTTTATGACTTGCTGTTTGAATCTCTTTCTGATGAGATAGATGTGAAGATGTTCAGCATTAATCTTTCAAGAGACAATAATAATACTCTTGGACTGGATAAGTATGACTCTGCATCCGGTTATCTTGTTGTTTATGGTGTTAACAGCAGCTATGGTTTCTCAAGCGCAATTGTGAGAATAAGTTATGCAGGAACAGGCTACTCGGATGAGAACTCACTGATATTGGAAAAGTGCAATAATTGGAACTTTACAGCAAGAACCTGTCTTGGGACATGGAATGACATAACTTCCCAAGCCATACAGAACAAGAATGTGTATTATTTTGAGGCTAATGTAACTTCGTTCTCTGGATTTGGGATAAAACAATATGTTGCTCCAACTCCTCAGAGCGGCGGAGGAGGGGGCGGCGCACATCCTATAACAACTAAAGAAGCAAACATAGCGGCAAATACAACTTTTCTTGAAGAGAAGCTGCTGCAGGGAGAGAGCAAGACTGATAATTTATTGATAACTAACAAGGATAATAGAACATTCAACATCACATTAAGCGTGGAAGGTCTTTTTAATCTTCTTGGAATATCTACAAAGTCATTTATACTGAGAGTTGGAGAATCAAAACTATTGGGGCTGGATTTCAAGGCTGACGTGAATGAAAAGCCAGGAGTTTATGCTGGCAAATTAATAATTGACAGCGGTTTTGGAAAGAAGATTATTAATTTGATTGTCGAAGTCAAGGAAAGAAAGCCAATACTTGACATGATTATTGATGTCAGCCCTGAAACAAAGGTGATTGATAAAGGCGGAAAGATAAGTTCGATTGCAAATATCTATAATCTGGGAATGCCTATAGAATTTAATGTCAATTTAACGCTGAAGATTGCAAATCTTGACAAGAGCGTGATATTTGTGCTGCCTTTAGAATCTTTTGTGATGCAGAAGAACCAATCATTGAGGAAAGTCATAAGAGAAATCAATGTTGGAAATCTCGCGCCAGGCAGGTACATGGTTTTGGGAGAGGCAAGATATGATAGCTTGGGTGCTGAAGCTTATGATACATTTGAGATAAAAGAGAAGAAGACTTATGTGACTTCTTATGGATGGATAATGCTTTTGATTATATTGCTTGAGTTATTGCTTCTTCTATGGCTATTGTTCAGAAGAAGAAAGCGCAGGAAGAAGAGATGCAGGACAGAAGAGGAAGTAAACAAGGACAAGGCTGAATTGAGGAAGAAACTAAAGCATCTTAATAACGGCTTGAAAAGAAAGAAGATAAGAAAGCCAGAATATCTGCGGGAGAAAAAGAATATTATGGGAGAATTTGAGAGACTTGACGAGGAGATAGAAGAGATAAGAAGGGTGCAGGCAAAATACACAGAAGAGGAGAGGCTTGTTCTTGAGACAAGGAGATTCAAACTGAAGGAAGAGATAAAGAAGCTTGACAATGAATATAAGCGAGGAACATTAATAAGAGAAGGATATTTAAGAACAAGGAAGAATCTAACGAAAAGGCTTCATGATTTGGAAAAGCATTTTGCCTGTATTGAATAACTTTAAAAAGATGGGTTCTAATTTTATTGAATGGCTGAAGAAAATTCGGGCGAGTTCGGCGACAATGGGAAATCTAATTCCCCAAGCCACCAAATTCATAGTGAATTTGGTGAATTTGAAGAAGTAAAGGAAGGAGTACAAGGAGAAACTCTAAGCTATGACGAGCAGGGAGTTCCTACTCGAGTTAGGATGCCAAGAAAAGGAGAAGTAATAGGCGTTGTTATACAAAGATTCGGGGGAAACAGGATGGAAGTGCAGGGAACTGACGGCAAGAAAAGAAATTGCCGAGTGCCTGGGAGGTACAAGAAATTCTTATGGCTGCGTCCGAAGGATATTGTATTGATAACTCCTTGGGTTGATGATGACACGAAGGGAGACATAATATTCAAGTACAATTCCTCTGCGATAAGCCAGTTAAGGAAAAAAGGCATACTAAAAGGATTGCAAGAGGGATT
>CAYGYN010000085.1:0-2584 GCA_964354195.1 Candidatus Woesearchaeota archaeon
CGCACCCAATTTGAATATATCAAGGGCAGTCCATACATTTACGGTAATTCAACAGTGCCAAACCCTGTTTATACAACAGTGCCCGTTCCCGGCGACGGCTACCGTATCGATGTTATAGCCCGCCCTGTTCTCATTCTCCCGGCTCCTACGCCGAGCCCTATGCCTAGCCCGGCTCCTACGCCTATTCATCAGTATGTAGATTTCAATCAACCCGGTGCAAAAGATTTAGGCATGCAGGATATAACGGTTAACGTTTACCACGTAGATAAATTGGTGCTTTCTGTCAAGGCCTATAAGGTCGACCGCTGAGGGGGATAGTGAAAGCTTTACTGTCTGGGAAGCGAAAAAAGAGGAGCCAGCTAGGTTTCACTCTTGTTGAGTTGATGATAGCTATTGCAGTCAGCGCCATGATTATGGTTGGCAGCATGCAGATATTGAGCCATATGGTGGTAACCACTGCCCAGAATAGGGCTAACACAATGGCGATGCTTCAGGTGCAATACGTGGGTTTCTGGATCACTGAGGATGTGGTTCAGACTCGGCCCGATGGGGTCAACCTTGGCGATGCGCAGGGATTTCCGCTCACTATACAGTGGAAACAGTGGAACGGCGTTGAGCACAAAGTCGTATATCGTGTTGAGGGGGAGAAAACCTGGACGCTATACCGGGAGGACCTTACGCAGGGTGGCAACGCTACGGTGGGCGAATCTCTCGACCCGGCCGGGACCAGGTGCGAGTGGGTGACGGGTGGTAATGTGACTAATGTATTGAAATTGGATGTGACTGCTAATGTTGACGGCAAGGTAGCGAGCAGGACATATGAGATTAACCCCAGGAGCAAATGATAATGGAGTGTATGGTCGGAGGTGGACGATGAGGAATAAGTCAAACTGGAGAAAAGGCCAATCCGGGCAGATTCTTCTCTACACTACAATTATAGTCATGCTGGCTGCGCTTATCCTTGTGCCACTTATGGAGTTCGCATTTACCAGCCATCGCTCTGCCCAGATACGTGAAGAAAGGACGCTCGAGCTCTACGCTTCCGATGCTGGCATAGAAGATGCGTTGTACCAGATAAAGACCGAAAAAAAGGGCACTGACCTGGCGAATCTCGGGTTTGGTAATACCTCTGCCTACAATCCCGGCACGCCGGGGATGAACGATAGAACCGAGAATGTCAGCGTGCAGAAGGTTTGGATTCCCCAGGACCTCGCCGGAAACTTGAAGACCGATACGCCTGTCGACAGCACGACCCCGTCCCTAGATACGGACAAATCGGACAAATTGGTAGTGGTGGGGATGCTTAAGACTGTACAGGCAACAGCCGCCTCCGAGGATTTCAATAGCGGGGGCTGGACCGGAGGCAACGGCAGCTGGGCCGGAGACTGGACTCATACCACAGGGAGCACCAGTATCGTGAGCTCGGGAGGTTGTGATGGAAACACGCTGAAGTTTGCAGATGCCCCCGGCACTGCCAACCGTACAGCAAATCTGCTTAAGTACATGAAACCGCAGCTTAAATTCAGCGCCAAGGCGTCGTCTCTCGAGGCTGGCGATACTGTGTATTTGAATGTGACCTATGGTAACTCCACCCCGGAAACGGTATGGAGTTGGGCTGATGGCAGTGAAACCACTACCTGTACCAGCTTCAGTTTTGACCTGAACAGCCTGTACGGCTGGAGAACAAATGCCACATCGGTACCGCTTAAGATTGAATTCGATGCCAACCTCAATACTTCACTAATAGGCTCACATGATTTCGAGACCCCTAACAACACATGGAGCGGAGGTTCTGGCTGGGCCACCAACTGGACCAGCTCGGCAGGGTCAGGGAATCCTACGGGAGAGACCGCTATTCTCACGGGCAATGATGGTAATGGGAATCCTATTCAAGGCACTTATTACCTTAGACTCAGAAGTAGTACTGGTTACGCGCAGCGTAGGCTGAACCTCTCCGGTTATACCAATCCGCACCTTCAGTTCTGGGCAAAGGCGACCTCATTTGAGACTAGTGAAAATGCCCAGTTTCTTACGAGGGTTGGTAACAGTGGCTCTTTTACATCCCGATTGACGTGGAGGGATGGCGGAAGCTATCCTTCCTGGCCTGCGGAGCAAAAAGACGATAACGTATATCATTATTTTGATGTAGACCTCGGTCAGTTCGGTGGCGGCGGGCAAAGCAACTTTTGGATTGCTTTCGATGCTAACATGGGCAGCACTACGGACTACTTTTACGTCGACGACATAAAGATTACCGAGGGCGATAGCTTCTATGTCGATAACCTTTGGATTGGCGATCAGTACAATTCTAATACTATTGAGATAGCGTATATCGACGCAAACTTGGGTAATGCATATCTGGACAGGGTGGGGGTATGGATGCCCCCCGGCTGTCATTACGTGGGCGTTGTGGGGAACGAGACCACGCTTGAACTCAGAGACAAAGAGCCAACTATACTACTAGATACTTATGCCGGCGGCACTATCCTGGAGTGGGATTATGGCAATGTTGAGCTGCATAAGCCGGACCTTGTGATGCCTAAGGTCAAGACCTTGACCTTCGCTTATGCGGTGGACGTAACGC
>CAYGYN010000086.1:0-2615 GCA_964354195.1 Candidatus Woesearchaeota archaeon
TACCCGAACCAACACGTGTTGGTTCAAAGGGACGTTCACCGTTACGTACAACAGGTGCTTGTGTGGCAATACGTGACTGGAAAAAGTCAGTATTGTCCTCAATACCGAACGGATTGCCATAGGGCGCACGTGATGTTTCAAACATATTTTCAACTTCGCGTTTCTTAATTTGATTAGAACCATTACCATTGTACGAATCTAGAATGGATGTATTGGCCTGGGGCGCGATGTTTTGTTTAATGCGCCCGCCAAAGAATGGCTGCATGTTATTGTGTTTAAACTCACCCGATGGGATCTTTTGCCCAGAAAGTGGGCTAACAACGTAATTACTGGTGATGTATGTCGGATCAGATTCGGTATTATCGGAGCGATATTCCATCATAGGAATATTTGATTCAATGGGCGAAGGGGCTGGATTTAAGCCCGGGACTACTCCAGGCGCATATGGCGGTTTGTTAGAAGAATAGCCAAATGCGGTACCGTAAGGCCCTGTGCTAGGTTCAGACGGATATGTATGTCCATTCGGCGCCTGATACATCATGTCAAGTTCAGGGCCAAATCCGACAGCGGAGGCCCCTTTTGGAGCAACCGTTAACGGGTCCGAGTTTAGACCTCTTGCCGCCGGCATGAAGCCTTCTCTCATACCTGGCTGTAGTTGTGGAGTTGTAAGAAGTGGGTATTCTCGGTCAGCGGGAGGAATACTATTCGCCGATTTTCTGGCAATAGCATTGGCATTTTTGCCATTAAAGCCTTCTTTATTACCACTTGCTTTTGAGATTAGGTAGCCCAATCCAAGGAGACCAGACAGCGCTGCGATTTCCATACTATCTGACATTAACCTTTAATTTTTCGCTAAATCGCAATCTATGACTAATAAAATATTTAATATTAAAATATTAGTATAATTTGGATTTATAACTATATTTGTAATAGTATTATAACACTAATAGGGGATATAAACGAGTAATTACTTATTTAGATAAATGTCTATTCATTTAGCATCCGATATTTTAGACCCATGTGTTCTTGAAGACGGAAAAACAATTATTACAACATTAACCAATTATGGTTATTTGTTTTATACTTTAAATATGTTGAAGAGTCTAAAACAGTTTGGTCTTGATAAAAAAATACTTGTTGTATGTATTGATAAAAAGGGTGCCAATATTTTAAGACAACAAGGATACAATACGTATTGTACTGATGATATTACAGATCCTATGTTGGGAAAATTCTGTCCGTGGAATTCAAAAGGTTATGATAAAATATGTTATTTAAAACTTGAACTTATATACCGAATTCTTTCTTTAAATAAAAACGTGCTATTAATTGACGGCGATATTGTATTTAGAAAAGATCCGCTAGAAGATATCAGAGTCTGGTGGAAGAATAGTATATATGATGTATGTATTCAAAATGACGCAGAAGAGAATGATAATACTACAAACATGTGTACAGGATATATGTATATTAAATCAAGTGACCGACTAATTACACTATATGATTGTGTATCTGAAGCTGGTCAGAAGAAATATCTTACATGTGCATTTGATAATAATGACCAAACTTATTTTAATAACTTTGTAAAGCCTGCGTGTATATTTAACGCTCTTCCTTTAGAAAAATATCCTAATGGAAAAATGTATTATGATAATACTGATAAACTTAGAGATACCGCTGTAATTGTTCATTTTAATTGGGTTCATGGTCATCATAAAATGGCTAAAATAAAGGAGCATAAAATGTGGTTGTTAACACCAGAAGAAGAGGAATTAATTTAAGTCTGAACAAACGGATAACGAGGGTACATATCCTTCTCATGGCCAAGTTCTGTCACGGATGGTTGATCCCACGGAGTAAAACACGTCTTTTCTCTATGGGTATTGTACTTCTCTTTATCAATATCACGTGACGGAATGAAGAAATCAAATGGCGTTTCAAATGTCTCTTGTGGGTTGTGGAAGAGCGGTTGCCATCTATTCCAGCCCGTAGCACGTAAAGTACAGGGGGGATCAACTAGGCGGGCAAATGTTTGCGGTACATTTTCATCTCTTGCCGCTTTTAAAGGGATATTATTCATCATATTCGTATTTGGATTGTATTGGACTGCGTTGCAGCGAATCTTGGTGCCAAGTCGGTCAATTCCTTTCAGATCGGATTCAACATCTGTGCGCCATTGTCCTTCAACCCAAGAGTTACCACTCTTTTGAATGCGCGTCGTAGCATTCACTGGAAAGGTTGTCGGACAGTTCATCGATGGCGGATTTAAATAATATCGTGCCGCATATGATGTAATTCTCATATCGTCAACTTGATGAAACGGATCATTTCTAGGTCTCGTAAGAGCCTGTTGTGTTGTATAACAAGCAGATGACATTCTTCCTTATTTGGACTTTTTAAAAAAACTGGACTAGACATACTAGTATTTTTCAGGCTTTACACATACTTCGTTGATAATAGGTTCAGGTGCGACAACAGATGGATATGCCCACATTTGATAGACTGGTAGATGCGCCTTCTGAACGTTAATCTTGAGATTTATTTTTCTATTATCTCGGACTATTTCCTTTTGGGAACTAGGTGATGGCTGATATTGTTTCCATGGGCAGAATGTA
>CAYGYN010000087.1:0-4944 GCA_964354195.1 Candidatus Woesearchaeota archaeon
GATGGAACATGATTCACTTTATTTTTTATTGAACACCTATTGTTTTATTTTCTTTATTGAAAATTTTAATACAATTTATTGTTATAACTTATATATAAACTTTTTTCTTTTTGTAAAAAGTCAAAATCACAAGATTAATAAATGAAATCTCACTGATTTTATCATGGAAGTGATACTTGACACAAACTTTGTCATCGCCTGCGTGAAAAAGAAGATTGATTTCATAACTGAATTAGAAGGGCAGGGATTTAAGGTGCTTCTGCCAAAAGAAGTATTCGAAGAAATAAAGGATTTGAAGATTAACTCTGACCCAACCACAAGAACAGCAGTCAATGTTGCTTTGGAATTGTTTACAAAGAGAAAAATAAAGAATGTAACTCTTGGAGACAGGCAAGTTGATGAAGGATTGATTGAATTTGGAAAGAGGGGAGCATATATTGCAACTCTGGATGCAGGGATAAAACGCTCTGTGCCTAACAAAGTTATCATATCAGAGTCTGGAAACAAATTAATTGTGGAAAGAAGCTAAGAATAACAATTTTTTTAAACTAAGTTCTTGAGATATTCTTATGAAGAGGATGAGATTTGATTCCAAAGGCAGAATTCTTAGTGTTGATGCGGGGCTTTGCGATTTCATTGAAACTCAAAACAATGAGCCTTCTGAAACTCGCTTGAAGACATCAAAAGACTTAGAATTTCTTAATGGAAATGACGATAAGAATAATTTTGAGCAGATTATTGATAATTCTTCATGGAGCTTGCATCACGCGGGCGGAAAACTTGAGCCGCTCAAATTTTCTAATGGCAAAACACAGGAAGATGTTGTTAACGAGGTGGTTGACTTGATAAGAAAAGGAACAAAAATTGTGCTTATACATGGGATGTGCGGGACAGGAAAGAGCGCAATTGCCTTAAATGTTGCAAGATTGCTTGGAAGAGCTTCGATTGTTGTTCCTGTTAAAGGCTTGCAGAGGCAGTATGAAGAGGATTACATGACTAAGAAGTTTCTTAAGAAACCAAATGGAAAAAAGATGAAAATTGCAATGCTGACAGGGAGAACAAATCATGATTCAATAATAGTGCCTGGGGTTGCATGCGACGAGCCCACGCTTCCCGAGTTGATTAAGATAACTGAGAAAAATTATGACAAGATTGAAGAGTATTATCTCCAAAATCCAATGATAAAAGGCAAGGAAATGCCTGATATTCGAGAACTGAAGAGGATTGCAATAGCTCCTGCAAATCCTTATTGGAGCCCAATTATTCCCGCGAGCTATGAGCCTCCGCTTCGAGATGCAAGAAAGAAAAAATATCTTGGATTATGTGGGAAAGAATTTAATTTCTGGCACAGAAAAGAAGGATGCTCTTATTATGACCAATATCAGGCTTATATCGATGCTGATGTCCTTATCTTTAACTCTGCAAAATACAAAATTGAGGTAGCATTAAACAGAAAACCTGCCACAGATGTGGAAATAATAGATGAGGCTGACGAATTCCTTGATAATTTCTCGACAGAAGAATCGATTAATTTAACGAGACTGGCGAATGCTATTAAAAATGTCAAGCCAGAAGATGAAGAAGCAAAGAAGGCAATAGAAGACATACAGGACTTGATTCAGCTTGAGGAAAAGAACAAGCAAGCTCTTGGAATTGATGAAGATGCAATATTCCAGATTAGCGAGACAAAGGTTGAGCAGATTTTAAGACTCTTTTTGAGGAATCCTTGGATTGAGGCTGAAGCATCACTTGATGAATTGAATTATACAAACCATGCAATAGGTGTTGCGAGGCTGTTTGATGGTTTTCTTGAAGATGCATATACGACTTTTGAGAGGAAAGAGAAGGATTTATACTGCAATGTTGTTGCAACTAATCTTTCAAAGCGCTTTCGAGATATTATTGACAAGAATAAAGCCCTAGTTTTAATGTCAGGGACATTACATTCTGAAGAGGTTCTAAGAAAAGTGTTTGGCTTGGATGATTTTAAAATCGTGGAAGCAGAGACTTTGCATCAAGGAGCTATTGAGATAATGATGACTGGAAAAGAATTTGACTGCAAGTATGCCAACTTCATTTCAAAGAGATATTCAAGGAAAGATTATCTTCTAGCACTCGGTGCTTGCATCGAAAAAGCAAAAAAACCAATGCTTGTGCATGTGAATGCCTTTGATGATTTACCAACAGAGAAAGAAATTCTAGAGTTAGGGCTCAAGGGAGTTGTTTCTAAAGAAAGATTGTTTGCTATGCAGGCAGAAGACAAAACAGGAAGGATGATTTCCCTTTTCAAGGCAAAATTAAGCGATGCTTTGTTCACAACAAAATGCTCCCGAGGAGTTGATTTTCCAGGAGATGTATGCAATTCAGTAATATTCACAAAATATCCTAACCCTAATGTAAAAGGAACATTTTGGAAGATTTTAGAGAGAACACATCCGGAGTATTATTGGGATTTTTACAGAGACAAAGCGCGCAGAGACTTCTTGCAGCGCATATACCGTGCAGTGCGCTCAGAAGATGATCATGTTTATGTCTTGTCTCCGGATTTGCGAGTCCTGCAGGCAGTAAGGAATTTGCAATTGACTAAGATGTAGAATTATTTAGACTTCTTGGCTTTTTTCTCTTCTTTCTTTGGTTTTTGAGGAACACCAATAACTTTCTTGCCCATATATTTTACAAGAACCTTTGGAACCTTTATTGTGCCGTCTTTTTGCTGATTATTTTCTAGGATTGCCACCATTATTCTTGAAGTTGCCAATGCAGTATCATTCAGAGTATGCGCAATAATCCTTTCTCCCTGTTTGTTGAAGTACTTTATTCCTAATTTTCTTGCCTGGTAGTCTGTGCAATTTGACAGGGACATTATTTCTTCATATTTTCCTGTTGTTGGGCGGTAAACTTCAATATCTGCGGAACGATATTTCCAATCGGCTAAATCTCCTGAGCAGATTTCAATTACATGGTAAGGAAGTTTCAGCGCCTTTAATATGGCTTCCGAGTTCTTAAGAAGCTCTTGATATAATTTTTGAGAATCTTCTGGCTTGCAGAAGATAAATTGCTCAACTTTGTTAAACTGATGAGTTCTCCAGAGCCCTTTCTCATTTATCCCATGAGAGCCTACTTCTTTCCTGAAGCACATTGAATAAGCAAAATATTTTTTTGGAAGTTCATTCTCTGCGAATGTTTTTCCTGAATGCATTGCTAGCAGGGATTGTTCTGCTGTTCCAATCAGGCGCAAATCTTCGTCTTTGATATGGTAAACTGACTGTTCTATTGCTGTCTTGTCCATTGATGCGAAGATTGACTTTTCATTTAGCATAAGGGGAGTTTCAATATATTCATAGCCTTTCTTTCGCATGAAATCAATTGCAAATTGAATCAGAGCTTGATTTAACAATGCCAAGTCATTCTTCAGATAATAGAAACCATTGCCAGAGACTCGGGCGGATGCATCAAAGTCAGCGAGATTTGATTTCTCTGCAAGCTCGACATGATTCTTTATAGGGAACTTGAACTTGGGAATTCTCCCTACTTTTTTTATTTCCTTATTCTCTGAAGCATCTTTGCCTTTTAGCACATCATCAGACATTATATTTGGAATTTGGAGCATATCTTCCTGAATTTTTTGCTGCAGATTACCTGCTTCTTTTTCTATTTCATCTATCTGTTCAGGGATTTTCTTGGCTTTTTTGAACAAATCCTTTGCATCTTGTCCTGCTTTTTTTGCCTCGCTTATCTGCTTTGAGACTGTATTTCTTTCTGCCCTCAGGGCATCTGATTCTGTCTTGAGCTTTCGCCATTTCTCATCGAGCTCGCGAATCTCGTCCACAAGAGGCAGCTTTGCATCCTGGAACTTCCTCTTTATATTATCTTTTACAAGCCCTCTGTTTTCCCTGATTAACTTAATGTCAATCATATATCTATGAGAAATTAACTATATTTAAAGTTTAACCAATTAAGCTTATAAATCGAGTTTTATTCGGTAAAATGTCACAAATCATGCTCACCCCGCTTAGGCTGGGGTGAGGGGGCGGGGGCACGCGGCGCTTCCCGCCCACTCTTTTTTCTTACTTAAAAAGCTTTAAAAACTGAATTTGTTAGAGTAAACTATGGCGAAGGTAAGGATAAAACTGAGCAGCATCGATATAGATGCATTAAACCCAGTTATAGCCTCTATAAAAGAGATATCTGACAGGGCAGGAGTTGCCATGAGGGGGCCCATACCTATTCCAACAAGAAAACTCAAGGTAACAACAAGAAAATCACCTTGCGGGAATGGAACAGCCACATTTGACAAGTTTGAAATGCGCGTCCATAGAAGAATAATTGATTTGCCTGCAGAAGACAGGGTTTTACATCCTATTATGAAGCTTCAGATACCAAGAAGCGTGCAGATAAAAATTGAGATGAAAGAGTAACTATAATATTTTTTATCTAAATCTTTAAAAACTAATCTTGTTGCATTAATTTACTAATAAAAAGAGAAAATGATTGGAACAAAAGAACTTTTGAATCTTGTGAAAGAAAAGAAACTTGTTGAGAATTTATGCGCCAGAGAACTTGAAAATCCTGAGGGTGCTGGCTTTGACTTGAGGGTTGGAGAAGTCTTTAAGATAAGAGAGGGAGAAGCATTTTTGGGAGAGACAGAAAGATTCACGCCTGAAATTGATACGGTTGCAAAGCATGGAAATGACAAGCATGTTATTCTCAAGCCAGGCGATTTTGTTCTTGTGAAGACAATGGAAAAAGTAAATCTTCCTCATGATATTGCTGCAATGTTTCGCCCGCGTTCAACCTTGCAGAGATGTGGAGTTGCACTTTTTACTGCAGCTGCAAGCCCTGGATATTGCGGAGAGCTTACATTTGGCATGCGCAACTTGGGAAATAATCCTCTGAGATTGGAAATGGGCGCAAGAATAGCACATATAATTTTCTTCAAGACAA
>CAYGYN010000088.1:0-6865 GCA_964354195.1 Candidatus Woesearchaeota archaeon
GTAATTGTTATTGCCTCTGAATCAGAGAGTGAACCATCGCTTGCTGTAAATGTTACTGGATAGATTCCTGCCTGTGTAAAGTTTGGAGTCCATGAGAATGCTCCTGTGGAATTGTCAAGTGTTGCTCCATCAGGTAATCCAGTTGCAGAATATGTAATAGTATCTCCATCAGGATCAGTTGCATGTATTGTGAAAGGAAGCAATACTCCCTCAGTTCCATTTTGGTCTCCAATAGCATCCAAAACAGGCGCCCTGTTCACATTATCAACAGTCAAAGCTTGTGGTGTTGAAGTCACTGCATTTGCGCTTGAGCACTTTGTATCTATAACATTTGTAGTGGCAGTTATTGTATAGCTTCCTGCCTGTGTAAAGTCAGGAGTCCACGAGAAAGTATAAGTCAAGGATGTATCTTCCCTGATGTAGTTATCTGAGCTAGAAGTATAAACAATATCATTTGTAGAATTTCTTATTGTTAAAGTTACATTTGTTCTTGCAGATAAATAATCCTGAACAATGTCTGCATCGCTTGGTTCCCCATAAGGTGCAGCATTATCTTCCTTGAACGCAGAAAGAACATTGACAGTTATGTTAAGCGCCTGATTTTCATTGATGCTTGCAGGCGCGCTAACGCTTGTTATATTTGCCCTGCAGCTTGCGTATTTCTCAAAATTCCAATTATCAGTATGCGAGCCAGCTCCAGCAGGTTTCCACGCCATCTCTTCCATTCTATAGCCAGGAGACATCCAATATGTGGCATAGCCATAAGTAGGCGAAGGTATTGGGTACAATACGCTTATCCTATTTGAAGTTCCTGAATTAGCATCAGATACTAATGTTCCGAGGACATTGCAATTAAGACTATCACTGCATTGATAATTCATCGCTCTTACATTTGTTACAGCGCTTCCGCCATAAGACCAAGCAATAGTATAATTATATGAAGCAGCACTTGCCGCAGAAGCAGTCAAAACAGCACTTGCTAGCAAAATCAAACCGAATGCAATTGCTGTTAATAGTTTTGTGAATTTCATTTTAGTGTGGGTGTGGTCCAGGTGGAACCTCTCCGCCTCCAGAGCTTCCGCCTCCGCCTCCAGAGCTTCCGCCTCCGCCAGAGGTTAGACCTATTACCATGAATGCCTGCCCAGCTTGTTCAACGCTGTACATTACGCAGTCTCCAATTATTGCGTTCTTGCTTCCAGGAATATTATTGCTGTTTGTAGCGCCTTTTCTTACTAATACTGCTTCACGCAATGACTTTCCAAACAAATCTCTGTCGTCAGTTGCAGGGAATTTCCTGTCCCCTGAAACAGACTCTTCAAGAGTGTCTTTGGCGCCCAAATATGAAGCATCGTTTATAGCCTTGTAGCCAGGTCCAAGAGGAACCACAAACCAAAGCATTCTCTTTCCGGTTTTCTTAAGCCAGCCATCTTGTGTCATGTTTGCTGTCTTCTCTGCAACTTTATGGTCAAGATACCAAACAATTGCATCCTGTTCTTTTCCTGAAAGCGAGCCTTGTTTCTCCATTCTCCATGAAGGATTAAGCTCTTTGAACCTGTAGTTTCTTATCATATCATCAGAAGATGTTGGTTCAGCTCTCTTCCATTCAGCAACCATCTTATCTATGCTCTTGTCAACTGAATCTCTCATGCCCGCCTTCTCAAGTGCCTCAGGAGCTATCTCTGACAATCTTTGTCCAGAATACCCCTCTGCCCTGTCCTCAAGCTCGAGATTCTTGTAATTGAGTCTTCCTTCAGTAATATTCAATGAATTGCTTATTGAAAGCCTTATTCTGAGGTTTCTTGCATTATCCTTAAACTCTTTTATCTTGCCGGCAAGTTCTTTGTTGCCTGATGTTTTTGCCTTGTCCTCAAGTTCAATCAATTCATCATAGCTTATTGCTGCGCTGCCTGTCAATCCATAAGCAAGATTATCAAAATCACGTGAGGTTCTTGCAAATTTTTCTTTCTGTTCTTTGCTGAGTGTCTTAGAAAGTTTATCTTTTCTCTTATTTAGAGTATCATAAAGTTCTACAACAAGAGCATCAGCTCCTGCGTTTGCATTCTTCATTAATTGATTGTTTCTTTCGACTTTTAGAGCAATGCTTGAATATTTGTCCCCAAGAGCATCATATTTGTTGTCAGGAACAGAACCTTCAACAACAGCATCATCTAGGCTTTTTACGCTTGATTCTCTCAATGTGCTTGATTTTCTTGAATAGCTGTCAAGTCTCTTAGCTTCATAAACTTCATAATGCTGCCTGTCACCTATACTATCAGGAGCATAAGTTGTCCTGCAGCCTCCGCCAAGCAATCCGCCAAGCGCAAGTGCGCCAGCTATTGCATATTTCTTAACCGCATTAGGTTTTGTATTTGTTTTCATTGTGTTTCCTCCGCATTAAGTTTATCATGTGAAAGTCTTTCCTCAAGTGTCCTTGTTAATGATATAATTCCTGCTTCTGCCCATCCATCTCTTTGTGCATCAGATTTCGCGGAAGCAATCATTTTAGAATAAACATTCTTCTCCACAGAACCCGCCCTGTCATCGATTTTCTCAGCAAGCTCATAGAAAGTTCTTACCTTGTCAGGTTTCTCTGCTGGTTGAGGTTCAGGAATAGGTTGTGGTTCTGGCTCAAGCTCAGGCATTTGTTCTGGCTCAAATTCTGGTTGAGGTTCAGGAATAGGTTGTGGTTCAACAGGTTTTGGCTCAGGAATAGGTTCAGGTTTAACTTCAGGTTTTTCTGCAGGTTTTTCTGCTATCTGAGGTTCAGGCATAGGAACAGGTTGTGGTTCAACAGGTTTAATTTCAGGAAGCGGTTCAGGCTTAACTTCAGATTTTGCAAGTATAGCTGGTTTTTGTTCAGGCATGCCCTTTGCAGCATTCGCCTGTGCAAGCTTAGCAGCCTCTTCCTGTTCTCTTATTAATCTATCATGAACTTCATTAGGATTATATTTGTTAATAGCATTCATTCTCTTTACAAGATCATCAGATGTCAGGTCTTCTGCATGATAGTTAGTTTTCTCCTCAAGAGTCTTTGATTCAGCAGGCTTATTTGCACTATCTGCTGATTTTCTGATGCAACCGTAAATAGCTCCTGCCCCCATCAATAAAGAAGCAGCGGTAGCATAAGCAACAACATGTGATTTTACATGCTCAGTTGCTCTCTTGAACCATGATTTCTTCTCTTCCTCAAGTTTGTTTGCATTATCCTCAGATTTAGAAGGAGTCCCATTATATTTTGCTATTGCAGTTTTAACAGATTTCCTGCTCTTTCCGAATTTAGCAGCTATCTCGCCGATATTTTTGCCCTCTGCATACAAATCAGCCATTTTGTGGGCTTCCTCTTTCTTGGCTTCTCTTAGAACATAATTAACAGCGCTCTTTGATACATTGTATTTTCTTGCCAGAGCATCCCTGTACATAGGACTCTTTCCAGCATAATTCTCGCCATCTCCATCCATCCAGGATCCATAATCTCTGGTTATCGCTCTTTTGAGTTTTTGGGTTACCTGATTACAATTGCGTGGTTTTCTTGAACCATCTTCGCTGTTTTGTGTTTTGTTTTTGTACATTTTAGTAATTGTTGTTACTTTTTAGTTAATATATCCACATAGAAGCACTATTTAAATGTTTCTATTTTGTAGTCACTATGCAGTTATATCAATTAGATAGTTAATTTTATGATAAAAATCTCCGTCGACATGTCAAGAATTGGAAGATTTGATGTTACCCGGTGTACAAAGGTCCAAGTTCAATGCCTGCCTTTACATTCCTCAGATGATAATCTTCAATCTTCTTGTATCTCTTGGCAGTTTCGCTAGAAACTGATGGTTTTGTCTTGTTCAAAGCATCATCAAAATCTTTTTTTCCAACATTTTTTGTCTTCATGTCTCTCCTTAAAGCGGACATTGCAGCTTCTCTGACAAGCCCTTCAATGTCAGCTCCGACAAAACCCTCTGTCATTTTCACCATCTCATTCATATCCACATCAGAAGCCAGAGGCATATTCTTAGTATGTACCTTGAATATCTGTTTTCTGCTCTCAACATCAGGCACATCAACAAGAATTATCCTGTCAAATCTTCCAGGACGCAATAATGCGCTGTCTAACATGTCGGGACGGTTAGTTGCTCCTATAATAGTAACATCTTCCAAGCCCTCCAATCCATCCATTTCAGCAAGCAGCTGATTCAGCACTCTTTCTGTTACTTTTGTTCCCATTTCCATGCCTCTCTTTGCAGCCAAGGCATCAATCTCGTCAAAGAAAACAACACACGGGCTTACTTGTCGAGCTCGCTCAAATACTTTTCTTATTCCTTCCTCTGATTTTCCAACCCACATTGACAAGAGGCTTGGTCCTTTGACATGAATGAAATTAGCCTCTGATTCCTTTGCCACAGCTTTCGCCAAAAGTGTTTTTCCTGTTCCCGGAGGTCCGTATAATAATATGCCTCTTGGAGGTCTTATGCCAATTCTCTTGAACGCCTCTGGATTTTTAATTGGCCATTCAACAGCTTCTTTCAAAGACTGTTTTGTTGCTTCCAATCCGCCAATATCTTCCCAGCCAATTGTAGATGCTTCTACAAGAACCTCTCGCATTGCGCTTGGTCTAACAACTTTCAGGGCATCTTCAAAATCTTCCCCGCCAATCATTATCTTGTCAAGCACTTCAGAAGGAATAGCTTCGTCATCTTCCAGCTTTATTTCTGGAAGAATTTTTCGCAGGACAATCATTGCAGCCTCTTTCGTTAACGCAGACACATCAGCCCCTACAAAACCATGAGTCTTTGCAGCCAAGTTTTCAAGATTGACAGTTTTAGTAAGAGGCATGTTTCTCGTGTGGATTTTCAAAATCGCCAATCTCCCTATTTTGTCAGGAACAGAAATCTCAATTTCCCTGTCAAATCTTCCAGGTCTTCTCAAAGCTGGATCAAGCGAGTTTACCCTGTTTGTTGCTCCTATTACTATAACTCTTCCTCTTGAGTTCAATCCATCCATCATTGTCAAGAGCTGTGAAACAACTCTTCTTTCAACCTCTCCCTGCACATCTTCTCTCTTTGGCGCAATAGCATCAAGTTCGTCAATAAAAATAATGCTTGGCGCATTCTTGTTTGCATCATCAAAGATGTCTCTTATTTTCTTTTCACTTTCTCCATAGAACTTACTCATTATCTCAGGTCCATTAAGCAGAATAAAATTAGCTTCGGTTTCACTTGCAACAGCTTTAGCCAAAAGAGTCTTGCCTGTTCCCGGAGGTCCATGCAGCAAGACTCCCTTGGGCGGTTCAATGCCAAGCTTGTCAAAAATCTCAGGGTGCTTCAATGGAAGTTCAACCATCTCTCTTATTTTTTTCACTTCATCTGTCAATCCACCAATATCCTCGTAAGTAACTTCAGGGACACTCTCTTCGCCAGAAATTTCAACTGATTTTGAATTAACTTGAAGCTCCGTGTCTTCAGTTATAATGCAGGGCATTCCCGGAGAGGTTGAAACAACCATAAACTTTATCTGCTGGAAACCGGAGAATCCCATATTCTGCCCGAACAAATCCTGCAAATCCCCAAAAATATCAGGCATGTCTCCCATTAAATCTCTCCTTCGCTGAACTCCGCCAAGAGAAATAATATCTCCTTTCACAACAGCCCTTCCAAGCAATCCGTTCTTGAACATTTCAGGATCTCCATGCACAATTATTCCCTGTTGCGCAGGCGCTATTGAGACTTTTGCAGCAGGTTTTGCATTGGCACGGGAGACAACAACAGATTCTCCAACACTTGTCTTTGCATTTCTTCTTATCAATCCGTCAATTCTTATTATTCCTTCCCCAACATCTGCAGGATAAGCCCTGTCAACAATCGCGGCAGTTTCTCGCTCGCCTTTTATCAGAATCACATCTCCTCGGTTCAAGCCAAGCCCTTTCATCAGGCTTGGGTCTATTCTTGCAATGCCTTTGTAAGCGTCATCCTGTAAAGCTTCAACAACTTTCAATCTGATTTCATCAGCTCGTCTTCCAGTTCTGTCAGCTTTCTCATTCTTTTCAGGTTTATCTACCACTTTGTCTTTCCTCCCCCTCAATTTCATCAAAAAAACTTAATCTTAACTTTCCAAAATCCTCAAAAGCCATCTTTACCATCTCATTCATCTCCTTGCTTATCCTCCTGTGCTGCTCATTCATCAATCTGTGCTGTTCATTTATCAAATCCACAATCTCTTTTGGAATGCTTACAGTGTGGCTGTTTCCAACCATTCTCAGTTTTACATTGAAAGTCTTTCCCTTCAAGTCATTGAACTTGTTCATGCAGTTCATGTCAGCAGGATGAACTATTTTGTCCTTGCACTTTGGGCATTCAACTGCACGAAGTTGCAAGCCTTCTTTTTCCATAACTTTTTGTTTCATTATCAGATTGCAGTTCTTGCATAGAATTTTCGCGTCAAATATATCAGTCATTTTTATGAATACTCTTTTGTATACACTTAAGCGTGTATACCTCTATTTAAAGATTTCTGCAATGGAATATATAATGCATTTTTAGTCGTGAGTATCTAAGTTGAAAACAGCTCCGCTTCCTTCCAATTCCTTTGCAAGCTTGTCTCCCAAGGCAAGAACATCTTCCTTAGAAGGTTGCTTATCTTTCCAATTAAAGATAAAATCAACACTCCCAAATGTGCTCTCAAAACCAAGAGATTCAACTTTCTTTGCAATCTCAGAAGCCCTAACCCCTTTTGTTCCAAAATACATCACCAGGTATGTTTTCCATCCCATAAATTTACCATCATCTAAGGCATTATAAATCTATTGAACAGTCAGTATCAGCAATATTTATTAATTCACTTCTCATTTTCAAGAGATGAAAAAGAGCGTGGAAAA
>CAYGYN010000089.1:0-5548 GCA_964354195.1 Candidatus Woesearchaeota archaeon
AATTTCTTCTAGGTGCTGGGAGAGGAAACGTTGAAAAGAACTAAGGATTTAAAGGTATTCGCTTTCCCGCAGAATAATGGTTATGTGCCCTCAATCCGTGTCGCGGGGAAGTGGCTGCCGGAGATGGGTTTTGCCTATGGCGATAGGGTTAAGCTCACCGCTAAAAACGGGAAAATCACTATCCACAAGAAATAACCGGCTGCAGAATTATCCTCTTTAAACTTCACGCTTTCGGTTATTACTTCAGAGGTCACATAACAAGCAAAGGTGACCTTACACAATCTGGACGATTGTTACCGAAACTGAACAAAACGCCCTAACGCCCTTTTGTTCATCTTTATCAGTAATCAGAAAGCTTGAATGAAATCCCGTTAGCCGTCAAGAAGGCGGCTATCACTTCGGGGTGAACGCCCAACCCGACATTTAAGAACTGGTTTTCTTCTACTTCCTTCCCGTTCTTCTTCACTTTTGGACTGAACCCCAGGAGTAAATTAGTGGTTCTACTTTGTATTGCCCACACTGTTCCATTTGTGTCAAAAATGGGGCCCCCGCTCTGTCCCCTTAAGCCCGGAGATGAGGTCTCTAAGAACTTTATCTCATACTTCCCATCTTTCGATCTCCCAGCTACTGCGTTCCTAGTGTAGATTCCTTCTATTGGAAAAAGTGGAAGCGGAGTTACTCCTGGAGCCAATGTAAAGACATTCTTACTCTCGTCGAAAGAAGCTTTGAGTTCATGAAAAGGGTACCCCAGTTTACACAGACTTGTTCCCGGATCTAGATTCTTGGAAGGATCCTTGAATACTGGATAAGCCTCAACCATTGCATTGTTAAAAGGCTCCAAGCGCCCAATCGCAACGTCAGCTTCAGGGAATGCTCTGACATCCTTGAGTGAAACACCATCCCATCGCCACCAAAACGAATGATTTGTGATCCAGCGAGAATTGGCTTTGCCCTGACGGAGTTTCTTGTTCTTTTGCTTCATTGTGAGATTTCCATCTTGTTTTATCTGCTCCGCTTGCTTTTTACAAGCGAGCAATTCGTTTGTGTGCTGCTGAAATGCCAGAGAAGATTCAAAGAGATGGGCCGCAGTAATTATCCAGCCTTCCTTATTTATAACTACAAAGGCACCACCAACGCATTCGACTGTGTTGTCATAGAGGCGTGTGGAAATGATAACAGGTTGCGTAAAACTGCGAGCTATAGAATAAGCCTTGGCAAACATAGTCTCATCTCCTGCAGTTGGGCCTAATCTGTAGAAATCACTCTGTCCGCTTGTCCTCCAAGCATAAGAATTATAACACCTGAAATGTTAGTAGTCCAAGATTCTAGTTGAATTAATGTTGAGCCAATTACTGACAGACCTTCAGGTGTCACACTAATCGCTAAATCTTACAATGAGGTAGCGAAGTACTACTTAATTGCCCCTCATCAGATCTCCAAAAATAAGATTGGCATGTTGCGTGAAAACACGAAGCAGGTCTATAATGAGCCATGAAGGTGTTTTGCCATGACTATAGACAGAGTATCTAAACCTGTAACTAAGTGGCAAGGACTTTACTCAACTGCCCAAGTCGCACGTTTGGCTCGTATTCCGACATCTACTCTATACTCATGGAAAACCAAGGGTATTCTGAAACCATCCCTGGTGATCATGGATGGTGACACTATAATCGATTACGGTTACTCGTATGCAGACTTGACAATAGCTCGACTTATGCGAGCGTTAAGGGACAAGAAGTTGAATCTGAAATCTGTTGGGATTGCGCTCCATCACCTATTCGACCGCTTGGGACCTCCAAGTAAGGGCTGGGCAGATGCCTACGTATACATAGTAGACAACCGTGTATTTGCCGAAAAGCGCCATGCCGATGAATGGGGCATCACTGCAGCTACAGGCTATGGTCAGCGAATAGAAACGCATTTGTTCGGGGATCTGTTTGAAATACTCCGAGATATGGAAGAAGGAGGTTCTATCCTAATCCCGCAAGCCTTCTCCAAGGCCGTAGATATTGACCCCAGGATTATGGACGGCGAGCCGGTAATTAAGAATACTAGGATCCCGACCCATGCTCTCTTCACCAAGTTCCTCGCTGGCAAAACAAGCGACGAATTAGCCAGGCTATATGGTTTAGCCAAACAACTCATCGAGAAGGTGATTGAGTACGAGCAATTTCTTAACACACCCATTACCCAAGCTAGAGCGGCTGCTGCTTGACGGAGATATATACCCCGAGCTTGCCGACTATCTCCGAGCAGTTGGCTTTGATGTGAGTTTCGCTCCTAGAGGTTCGAAACTCATTAGAGATGATGTGAAAGTATTACGGCTAGCCAGAAAGCAAGGACGAATCTTGGTATGCCATGACCAACACAACGACAAGGAAACAAGGCTTAGGCTTTATCCCGAACTCCATAATCATGGCGGTAAAATCCTACAAATCGGTGGGGATTCGAGCCAAATGGTGCTGACAGCGTTAGGTAAGATCCTTGTCTGGCGCGAAAACTGGGAGCCTTGGTTTATAGAGAACGACGGGAAAGTAGTCGTCTACAGAGATAGGTGCATTCCGAAATCAGCCCTTACTCTCGCAAACCTCACTATAGCTCAGCAAGGCTATGACATCGGCCAAGTGGCTTTCAGCCTGAAACGAAAGCCCCGAAAAAAGACCAGCCGTAAGCGACCAATTGCACCCGAACAGCATAGGCTTATGGAGTGACTATCAAGCAGTATATCGCCAAATAAATTCTTGAGTGCTATAAAATGAGTATTTGTTTATTTACGTCCATCAAGGCCCAGACGATCAGATCGTAATTGCTCCAAGCTCGACAAAAAGACCACACATTTATGTCGGCTGGGGAATTCTGAAACAGGTGTCTAGGCGGCGATGAAGGTATGACGCAATAGTAAGTAGATCCAGGGCATCTTGCTCAGAAATAGGCCATTTTACCTTCGGTGCATGTGCTGTAACGTTGCGGAAGACGCCAAACATGCCCTTCATCAACTGCATCAGGCCGGTGTGCTCACTACGTTCCGTCTCAGTCTGGAGTCTATTGAATGCCAAGAGCGGCATCCCTTGTTTACCTATGCCGAAAACCCGGTCAACAAGTTCGGAACCATCCCCGTCAACTTCTGACTTCTCCCTAATCTTGTCTGCCACGCTCTTAGTCGCCTCAAAAACCGCGTGAAAGTAGTTTTCCTGGAGGAGTTCCGGGCGGCAGAACCTCAAGACATCATGGTGTACCCCTCGGCGGGATAACTCCGAGCGAAGGCGCCCCGCAGCCTCTTCGGCTTCAGTGAGTGTATGGGCAGGCTGAGTACGCAAGCGAAACTTCCCGTCTTCGCCCAGCGAGTAGCCAAAAAAGGCTAAGATTGTATTCAGGGCATTTCGACGGGAGTCAAACAGCACATGATCGCCCGTATACCGCACAGGGTTCATTGCTTCCTGAATGAACGCAACGACGGCGTTGCCCGAGCGGGTTTGTATTTGGCGCTTAGCAAGGGCCTCAAAAAGGCGATGCCGCTTGGTCATGGTAGGCATTGGGTCAGGAATAACCAATCGTGCTAGAATGGTGCCCATCTCGCTACCAGTTAGCCCACCGTTTGTATCAGCAAGGACATCGCAGATACTTTCTAATTGCGTATCGGAAAACTCAGCAATGGCTGGCATCTGCACCACCTAACAAAGTCATCATATGTAGCTCGTTGAGCAGGCTATCAGTGTTCGCTTTTTCAAGATTCCTCATCTGTGCGGTATCTTCTGAAGTTGCAACACTTCCTGAACGTAATTATAACACGACCACGTCACATCGTCTTATTTGGCGCGGCGACACCCAACAATTGTCAGAATTGTTGGACGAATTGCACCAAATGGCTTGTTGCTTAATCTCGGGAAAGCAATGACGCAACCAAGATGGTTGGAAAGTAGTTTGATACTGGCTTTTAGCTTCGATAGCCGCCCGCAATCTATTGCCAAAATAATCTCTAGCGAAAAATATCGACCAATTATTGTCTGGTTATGACATAGGGATGTGCATAGGATCCGTCACCCGATCTAGAGATTGCAGATTTTAGATTCAGCGTCAAAGCGGGCCGAATGCCGATGCTACCATTGTTCGCCGGACTGTAGAACACTTTTCCGTTCCAGGAACTGATGTAGAGTACGTTGGCGGCAGAGCTGTCGATGTAGCGCGAGGAGTCGGGAGCGCGCAGCCAATAATCATCCCTACCATTTTTGTAAAAACTGCCGAAATCACTGCCGAACAGTTTGTATACCCCGTCTATCTGCTTTGGATCAAGAAGGAACACACTGTCAGTCAGTGTGTGGTACCAGGAGTAGTGGTAGTTGGCAACTATAGTGTTTATTTGCCCCCTATAATCGTAACCATACAGGCCACCTTCCGCCATTGCCGAGTCCACATAGTATAGGAGAGACTTCTGCGTCACGGGCTTAATCAGGTTGCGTTCATACTCTGTGAAATTATCGGCAGCAAGGAATCCCTTTTCACTGGCGTAATCGTTACTATCCACGCTGTCCTTTGTGGGCGGATTACTGCACGGCCATGTAACGGCACCTGCTTTAGCAGATGAGTTGAGCCAGGCACGTATGTTGGAGGTCTCCCACAGATTTGAGCCTTTATTCAGTCTGTCGTTATTGTCCCCATGCTGTCCTGCTGCGTCAAATGCCTTTGTGCAGACTATCATATTGCTGAACAAAAGCGGGTCGCCGGTTATCACGTCGCCGACCTTTGCAAAGGGATTGGCATCGTCCTCGATTACCCGCCATAGTATCGGCTGGTCCTGATACTGCCCAAACTGTACATAGTCGCCAATGTTCAACGCATCAGTTTTTAACGTATTTTGTGTAGGGATACATGCCTCAAATGCTGACATGGATAAAATTATTAGCATAGCCAAGATAAGCAAGCAGGCCTTCGTTTTTATCTTTTGCCTCCTGGTGGCCTACGGAGTCATGTTTGGCGAGATTATACAGCGACATCTATAGTTACTGCAAGCCAAATCTAAGGCCAGCATGAAGCACTACAGGGCAGTGGTGACTATTGACAATAATCAGGGTGTTTTTAACCGTCGTATTCCCTTGCCTTTTACAGGCTGTACAATTATCCTAGGAGTACCAATAATCAGTTCCGTATTAAGGGGGTGGATATGGGAATACTAGATCTCTTCAGATCACAAGTCGGGCGCCTACAGGCCAAAAAGGACGTTGCGGGATTACTTGACCTCGTTAGAAGAACTGAGCGTGGGAAATATGACACTCAAAAAGTTGAGAAGGCACTTGTGTCAATTGGTGAAATTGAACCTTTGCTTGAGACTTTGGATAATGAGTCAGACTGGGATGTTCTAGAAGTAGCTGTAAGTACCCTTGCGGTAATAACAAAAAAGGGAGACACCAAGGCAACCGAACCATTGATTCGCTTGATCCGCTCCGCACAGCAGCACTTTGAATTCTGGACGCAGGAAAATGTGTCTCATAAGGCTCTGGAAGCCCTTGGCAATAGCGGAGATGAACGAGCAGTTGTCATTCTTGTTGAAGCG
>CAYGYN010000090.1:0-8016 GCA_964354195.1 Candidatus Woesearchaeota archaeon
ACTTGAACGTACAGACTATCAAAAGATTATATTTTCAACAGTAAATGATTATCTTGCGATAAAAACAGATGGAGAAATTAAAAAGAAAGGTGATTTCCTTACAGATTTCGAACTTCATAAGAACAAGTCAGCAAAGGTTGTCCCAATTGCTCTTGAACAATATTTTGTTAATAATATACCTATTGACGATACTATTCGCTCTCATACTAATGTCTATGATTTCTGCTTAAGACAGAAAGCATCCAAAGACTTTCATTATGAAGGAATCAAGAAAAGTACAGGAGAGAAAACAATTTACAATAAGCTGATTCGTTATTATGTATCTAAAACTGGTGAGAAGCTCCTTAAGGTAAAGAATGAAAGCTGTGACACCAATGCTGCTGATATTAGTCAGGTGGAAGCAGGTGAATGGGTGATGCACGTATGTAATCATCTTCAGCCAGACCATCCATTAGATAACATCAATTACGAATATTACATAGAAAGAGCAAACAGGATTGTACATAAAATCCTAACAGAAGGAAAGAAAAGAAAGGTCGTTGTTAACCCAAACCAATTAAATTTATTTTAATGATCCCTTGTATTTGCATTAATGACAAAAACAGACCAAGAGAAATCCCAAAAGAAAAATGGATTAAAGAGGGTCATGAGTATAATGTTATTTACACAGTAACAGTTCTTCCTCAGAAACAGCTTGCATTTCACCTAGCAGAGATAAGCCTAGACGAGTGTTGTATTCCTTACGAATACTTCCTTGCTAACAGGTTTGGCTTTACAGCAGAGAATCTAAAGCTTCTGATGGAGCTGATTAAAGACTGCAGTGATGTAGACTTTTCTATGGAAGAATTGTTACAACAAACATCAATAGAATATGAACAAGATTAATCGCACAAACGTAGGTGATCATTTAGTGGAATACCAATTAGAAATGATTGGTAAAACTATTGCTGAAGCCTACAAAACAGATCAATGGTTCAGCGTATGGACCATGACAGAGGAACAGCACACTAAATTAAAAGAGTATGCTATCCCTTTATTAAAGAAAGTATTTAAATGTAACAAGAAGAGGGCTGAAGGTATATTTGGCTGGTTCGATCTTCAATTTGGATTACGTATTGCTCCAGAAAATGAATCTGAAAATAAATTTGGAGATATGGAATTGTTGTAGTATTTTTGTAGTATAAAATATACTACAATGAAAAAAGAAAAGGACATTTTAATTAGAATTGAGGATGAAGTCAAATCTAAGATAAAAAATAAGGCTAAGCTATTGGGACTAAGTCTATCAGCATACATTAGATTGTTAATAATACAAGATTTGTTGACATGATAGGAGTATATAAAATAACTAGTCCAAAAAATAGAATTTATGTGGGAAGTTCTATAAATATTGACAAGAGGTTTAGTCAATACAGAAGAGGTCATAGCAAAACTCAACACAAGGTTCATAGGAGTATATTAAAGTATGGTTGGGAAAATCATAAGTTTGAAGTTCTTGAAGAATGTACTTTAGAAAATCTCAGACAAAGAGAACATTATTATGGTATGCTTTTCAATGTTTTAAATCCTAAAAATTTAAACTTAACTCTACCTAAAGTAAATTCTACTTATAACACAGTTAGTAAAAGTGTAAGACAAAAAATGAGCATTTCTTCAAAAAAAAGAATTACAAAAGACTCACTTAGAAAATTAGTTGAAGGAAGAAGAAAAGTAGGATGGATAGTTAGTGAAAAAACTAAGAGTAAAATAGCAAAAACACTATCTAAACCAGTAATGCACATAGAAACAGGTAAAGCTTTTAACTCTTTGAAAGAAGCAGCTTTAGCTTTTAATATTCCATATGGATCTTTAACTTGTGAAATGGGTAAATCTAGACCTCAAAAAAACCCAAGATTTAAATATATTGATAACTCTAAAACAAACAACAATGACGAAGCGTTACAAGATCTTATGCTCTGATGAGCTAAACACCACTTACACGTTTATAAAAGAAGAACTTTCTTCTATGACACTGTACAGTCTTATTCTAGATGAAACCAATGAGCTGTTATTCACTGCTGAAAATTATGGCAATGGTATCAAGTTTGAGAAAAAACTTGGTAAGGATTTTGACTATTCTAAAATTTCAGACCTCACCTTATTCTTAAACCTCATACAAAAATTCGATGTAATCTCTGACGAATTTGAAGTGTATGAAAAGATAGCAACATTATAATATGGAGAATCAATCAAAAAGAGAGCCTCAGAATGAAGATTCTGAGGTTTTTGCTTTTATAGCCCTAGTGGGAATAATAGCGATTGTAACATTAATATTAATATTTAAAAATTTATAACAATGGGAGCATGTCAATTTGAAAACTCAGGCAGAGGTAAATCTGCAAAAGAAGTATTTACAAAGTTACAAGATGCAGCTGAAAGAGAATATGGTGATGATTCTTATAATGGCACTATCAGCACTGTATCAGGATTTAAAGATCTAACTAATGAATGGAAATCAAGTAAGAAAGACCTTACTCGTTTCATTAGAGAAAGATTAGATGATGCAAATAAATATGATTGCTTTGCTATTTGTACACATCAACCTGTGGTTAATAACAACAAGATTAAATCTCAAGTGGAGCATATTGTTACTCCTGGTACAAAGAAGTGGATTTTGAAATACGTTGTGTATGACTATGATAATCAATTAGGTTCTTATGACACAAAGGGTGATGCTGTTAAAGCTGCTAGAGCACATACAGAAAAGACATTCAAACGTACAACTATCTCTATGGAAAAGAAGCTTGAGAAAGGTTCTAGTCAAGTGGCAACAATTACTTACAAAAAATCATCAGAAGAAAAAGATGGCCAATGGTTGTTCTTTGGATATGCTGCTGAGTAAATCAAACATCATGAGAAAATATCAATTAATAAATTACTTAGATAATGTTATGAATTATTGCAGCGTGATATATGTTTATGACGATCCTATAGTCTTTATGTGTAACAATAGAGAAAAGGCTATTGTTTACACTGAGAAAGAACTTAAGAAAGCAAAAGAACATTTTGAAAGCTGTGGTATATACGTTATGGAAAAAGAAGTTATTGTTTCACACAAAAGAACAATTGATGCAAAAGATACAAGATTGGGAACACGAAGCTCATAAGGATTTTATATATTTGCAGGAAGAATTAATGCTTCTCAAGCAAGAGATTCTAGAAGAAATGAATCGAAAACCTGCCAATATAATTATAATCAATGAGGACAAAATCAATAAAGATGAACATAAACCTAAGCTTCCCACAATTTCAAAAGATCCAGAACGCTGGATATAACTTAGACCACATTTATTTGCTACTACAAGCAAATCAAGAAGCTGATGTAAAAGAACTTTGCAAAGAGTCTCCCAAGTTGGAGGCTCTTTATCAAGGCGTTCTCAGAAAAGGCCTCATTACAGAGGATGGTAAGATCACTCTCACAGGAAAGGAACTTATTACATTTACAGAGCAACCAGGAGCTGAGAAGATTGTAAAGAAGAAAGTGACACTTCCTGATTTTGATCTTTGGTGGCAAGCCTATCCAGGAACTGATACGTTCACTTATCAAGAAAAGTCTTTCTCTGGTACAAGAAGTCTTAGAACTAAGAAAGATGATTGTAAAACCAAGATTATATCAATTCTTCAAGAGGGTGAATATACAATCCAAGATCTTATTGATGCTTTAAAGTTTGAGGTGGAGCAAAAGAAAGCAGCTTCTGTTAAGGAGAAAGTTAACAAGCTGTCTTACATGCAGAACAGTCTTACCTATCTCAATCAACGTACATTTGAATCATTTATTGAACTCATCAAAACAGGAGCACAATCTTCTGCAAAAGAAATAAACATGGGAGGTGTTGACATATGAGTTTTGAACATTTAAAGAACGAAGTCCAAAATGGTTTGGATGGAAGAAACAATGGAATACCAATGGGCTTTGATAGGCTCAATAGATATGTAGGCATTAGAAAGAGTATGTATTTTCTTGTAGGTGGATTGACAGGTTCAGGTAAAACATCTTTTATAGATGATGCATTTGTTCTCAATCCATTTGACTGGTATATTATGCAAAAAGATCCAAAGATCAAGCTTTGCATAATATATCATTCAATGGAGAGGTCTAGAACATACAAACTTGCAAAGTGGGTGTCTCGTAAAATCTTTCTAGATCAAGGTGTAATAATTCCTGTTCCAAAGCTATTGGGTTGGACAGAGAAGATGACCCATGACGAGCACGACATTTTCTTGATGTATGAAGACTATGTTGGACAGATGTCAGAATGTATATCAATTATTGATGGACCAGATAATCCTATCAACATCACAAAGAATTTACGAGCGCATGCCATGAAAAATGGGCGCATTGAACAACTTGATGAGTATAATAAGGTTTATATACCCAATAATGAAAACGAAATCACTATTGTAGTTATGGATCATATTGGCTTGTTAAAGACAACAAAAGACTATTCAGGTAAAAAAGAAGTTATTGATAAGATGTCTGATGAGCTTAGACATGCTAGAGATTTCTATGGATATACACCTGTTGTTGTTAGTCAGTTCAATCGTTCTATTTCTAACATTCAGAGAATTAAGAATGGAGATGTAGAACCTCAGTTAGAGGATTTTGCAGAGAGTTCAAGTACACAAAATGATGCAGACGTTGTATTAGCATTATTTGATCCTATGAGGTATAAAGTGGCTGATCCATCAGGGTATGACACTAATAAGTTGGTAGATCAATATGGCGCAAAGTATTTTAGATCTTTAAGACTTATTAAGAATTCCTATGGTGAGGATGATGTAAGAATTGGTCTAGGTTTTATGGGTCAAATAGGTATGTTCAAAGAGTTACCTAAGAAGAAAGACATGACAGAATCAGACTATAAATCAGTAACAGATAAAACATACTTTTTAAACCAATAAACATGAGAGTGAACACTTTTACATATAACACGCTGCCACGAACAGAAGACAGATTCTGGCAGATTGTGTTATTTCCTACATGCTCAATCTTGAGCAGTGTAGATGAATACGATCCTTACACAGCAGTGAATTTTGAATGGTTGTATTGGTCTTTATCATTAACTTTTAGACATGACAAAACAAAATGAGCTACAAAAAGAGTTTGTAGATAAGGGAGTAGATTTCTTTAAATTACATGACAGAGGGTATTATAACCTTGCAATGAGATTTGGTAAGTGTAAAACTACAATCGATCTTTTGTTTAGAATGTTTGAATACGATTGTACAATTCTTATAGCCTATCCAGATAACAAGTTAAAAGAAACCTGGCATGATGAATGTAGATTGTGGGGATATGACAATCCCAACATTACATATGTAAACTTTAGCTCGCTGAAGAAATACACAGATTGTGGTTTTGATTTCTTTGTTATTGATGAGTTTCATTCAGCCTCTGAAAATGAGATTGATATTGCTCATCAGATTATGGACAATTGTAATTACACCTTGGGCCTATCTGGTACTGTTAGTGATGACACAAAAGGTCAATGGGATCTTGAAGAAATAGCTTCTTACACTACAGAGCAGGGGATACAAGATGGAATTCTTGCAGACTATAAGATTACAGTGCACATGGTAGAGCTTGACAATACAGTTAAGACAAAAGACAAAAAAGGTGTATTAAAAACTGAGAAAGCAAAGTACAATGCTTACAATTGGGTGATTGAGAAAATGAAATCTGAAGGTAAAAACTTTATGTTCTTGGCACTTGCCAGAAACAGGTTGTCATTAACATCTCTAGGAAAGATGAATCATGTAAAGAAGTTACTTAGTCATTTATCAGACAAACGTGTTTTGGTATTTACAGGACAAACTGAGTCAGCTGACAATCTTGGCATTCCTTCCTACCATAGTAAGTCCAAAGATGAATCTGCTTATTTAGGTTTTCAAAACAAACAACACAACCACCTGGCTTTAGCTGCCATGGGAAAGGTGGGTGTGACATATAAAGACTTGGATTCTGTTATTCTGCTAAACTTTACATACAACGCAGAAGAGAGTTCACAAATCCTCAATCGAGCAATAAAGCTTGACTACCATGGTAAGGTGGCTGATCTTCACATCATCTGTCTGAATGAGGCAGCAGAAAAAAAGAAGATTAAAGAAAGTCTTTCAATGTTAGATCAAACAAAAATTAATTATTTATGAAATTAGAAATCGTAGAAGAAACAAATTACACTGATGGTACATGGTATGCTTTAAAAATTGATGGAATTTATAAACAGTATTCAAGAAAACTTGAAGAAATAGAAAAACTTTATCAAGAAATAAAAGATAATCCAGAAATATTAAATACTGAAAAAAATGTTTTAAAATCTGAGGAAATTATCGTAGATTTACAAGAAAAAAACTAAATTATGGCAAGTAAATTAATTGGGATTGTTGTCTCTACTGGTACAGGTAAAAGCACTTCAATCAAACATCTAGATCCAAAGGAAACCTACATTATTAACACAGCAAAGAAAGAGCTTCCCTTCAAAGGAGCAGACAAAATTTACAACACAGAAAACAAAAATTACAAGGAGGTAGATGAGATTACAGAGATTACACGTCTTCTTAAGACGATCTCTGAGAAAGCTCCACACATCAAAACTATTGTCATAGAAGACAGCAATTACATGATGGCTTTCAGAATGGCTGAAAAAGCTACAGAAATTGGATTTACAAAGTTCACCATTCTTGCTAAAGACATGGTTGAGTTATTTAGAGAAGCTCGTAAGCTTCGTGACGATCTTAAAATATTCTACTTTACACATCCAGAAATCATTGAGGATGGTGGTGAGATCGTTGGTTATAGAATGAAGACATCAGGTAAGATGTTGGATAATCAAATAAATTTAGAGGGGCTTTTCACAATATGTCTATATACGTATGTAGAAGAGCAAAAAGATGGATCTAGTAGTTACAACTTTGTGACTAACAGATTCAAGAAGTATCCTGCTAAGAGTCCAGATGGAATGTTTAGTGAAATAAAGGTTCCAAACAATCTGCAACTTGTAGTGGATACAATTAACGAGTATTATAATTAATAATTTAAAACTAGAAATCATGAACATTGGTGGTAAAAAACGTGAATCAGTACAATTTACAGAAACACAGAAAAAAGTAGGACTTTTTGAAGCAAAAGTAATAGCTATTAATCCTGACGCAGAAGAGTATAAAGAACTTCTTGATATGGAACTAAAAGAAGACAGTAAAGCTGTTGAATATTTAGGTAAGTCTCAAGATGGTAATACAACACTTCGTGTAGATGTGTGGTTAGAAGACATTAAAAGCACAGACAAATTTAAAGTGACTTTCTTCCTTGAGAATAAAGAAAAAGAAAATAAAGATCAGACTAAGAAACAATATATCAATTCTGTTGGTTCTTGTTCTTGGGCTGATGATCCAAACAATCTTCCTAAATGGTTTGCTGAAAGAGATTATCGTATAGCTTATGCTGGAGAAGAAGATCTTTACAACTTTGTTAAAACATGGTTGGGTAATCTTGACTATCGTGATGCAGAAACTACATTACAGTTAGACTGGAAGAAGATGATGAAAGGTAACGTTAAAGACCTTAAAGATCAAATCGATGGTGAATGGTGCACAAACGTTGTTGCATTGGCAACCATTAAAACTGTTATCAAAGAAGATGACACAAAAGAATACCAAAGCGTTTTTAATAGAGCATTCTTGCCTGCTTATACAATTAAGCAATTTAGATTGATTGACTTTGCAAGACCAGAAGTTTTATCTGGATTGAAAGCTAAGAAATCTAAAGATCTTAAACCTCATGAAAGATTTGTATTGAATGTTACAGGAGAGTATGGATGTAGAGATTTTTACATCTTGAAAGACCTGAAAGAATACAATGCAGAAGACAATCTTGTTGCTTCTGATAAAGTGATTTCAGAGGATGGTTTAGACTTTTAATTGGGGGCGATTAATATAGATCCCCTGCAGAAATGTGGGGGATTTTTTTTATCTTTATTA
>CAYGYN010000091.1:0-15537 GCA_964354195.1 Candidatus Woesearchaeota archaeon
AATCCCAAGCGCAATAAGAAAAATCCAGAGAGCAGGAAGAACAGCGAGAATGTCTCCAGGCAAGCTAATCATCCTCGTCACAAAAGACACAAGGGACGAAATCCATCACTATGCAGCTGCTGCAAGAGAAAGAAAAATGTACCGCGTCATAGACACAGTAAAGCAGGAACTAAAAACAAAAGCCAATAACAAAACCCTCGCAGACTTTAAACCCAAATCCATAAAATAAAATGCCGTTCCATGATATTTTCAAGAAAAAAGAAAGCAAAGACAAAAAACCAGTTCAATCAGCAAAAATTCTAGTCGACAACCATGAAAAGAACTCCCTTGTGCCTGCAATTCTCTCAAAACTAAAAATGAACTATGAATTCACAGACCTAAAAGTAGCAGATTACATAATAAACAACATAGCAATTGAAAGAAAAACAATTCCAGACCTGAAATCATCAATAATAAGCAAAAGAATTATTTTCCAGCTCAGAGAACTGAAACAATATCCAAAATCCCTGTTGATAGTTGAAGGAATTTCCAACTTCGAGTTATATCAAGGAATTATCCACGAAAATGCTCTAAGGGGATTCCTCTTATCAACAGCCATAGACAATCAAATTCCAATAATTTTCACAGAAAACGAGGAAGACACAGCAAAATATCTCTCGGTTTTGGCAATAAGAGAATCAAAGCCCAAAACCCGCACATCATTAAGGCAAAAGCTCTCATTAAGCAGGGAAGAGCAGAAGCAATTTATCCTCGAAGGCTTTCCAGGCATCGGTCCAACAACAGCAGGAAAGCTAATAGCCAAGTTCAAGTCAATAAAAAATATCATAAATGCGCCAGAAGAAGAGCTTGAACCAATTCTCGGCAAAAAAACAGATTTATTCATGAAACTGCTCGATTAGCAGTTGTATGTCTGGTTCCACAAATTTTACGCTCGCCACATCGTCTAAATGTTGCCATAACAAAATTGAAACCGCATCTGCTTTTTGATTTATTCCCTTCGCATCAGGGCACTGAGAAACACAGGGAAACACAGATAAACACTGATAAACACGAAGCCATCTCTCTTCTTTTCCAGTTTTTTCAGCAACCCTATAACGTTTGCATAAGTCTTTATTTATAGGGACGAGACTAGCAAAGCAGGGATACCTATCAACAGAAACACCGGAAGCAAGATAATCCCTTAAAGTATTTAATGTTACCATCAAAAACTATCTGCGATTAAGATAAGAATTTGGCTTCTTGGCAGCGTCAATAAACCATGACAAATCTATCTGGAACTCAGAATTCACACTTTCCCTAAAATGAGGAGGTTCAGAAAATGAAAGCTGGACCTTAACTGCATCTCCGAGCTTCTCAGAAAGCACTTTTGTCACATACTGTCCTTCTTCCTGGTATCTGCAATAAATATGAACATTCTTTGGAAGACTCCCTCCTCTTTGCCTTTCATCAAAAGAATACCCAAGCTCACGGACAACAGCATCAAGAGACTTCCTGGAACATCCCCCAATCATAACCTCTCCAGAAATCTCTTCTTCTGTTTTTAATGGTTCTGCTACGTTTGCCATTAAAATCTTAATAGAAATCCAATCTATTTAAACAATCTCGCATTCCAAAGCATATATCAAAAAACAAAAGTAATTTAAATCTAAGAACTCTTTGTTTAGTATATTTTTATCTTGATTTATACACTTCTATATCCGAAGCTTTACCAAGCGAGGATTAGAGATTTGCCTTGTAAATCTCTATATCAGTATAAACAGGCCCAAGCTGTTTCAAATCAGACTTCTTTAACTTGAAATTTAAACAATCAAAACTAATTGACTTAGACTTTATTGAATCAATATGCTCCAGGAATCGCTTTTTGTCCTTGACATATTTGACGCGGGCAACAGTCAAATGCCCCATAAATCTCTCTTCAGGCTTGAATTCCCGAGCCAAAACCTCGTCAATTGCCTTCTGCAAGTCATAAATTGCTCTTCCCTCAACCTTTATCCAGACAATTGACGGCTTTCCCCGAACAGAAAAAGTCCCAACCTTCCCCAATTTGAGTTTCATGGCATCAAATTCTATCTTCCCCAGCGCAGTCTTCACCCTCTCGAGCTTTTCATCATCAATCTCTCCCAAAAACTTCAAAGTAAGATGCAAATTCTCAAGTTCAGTCAGTTTCCCGGTAAACTTTACCTTAGAAATAAGTTCCTGCACCCGCGCAACTTCCTTGATAACCTCGTCTGGAAATTCAATGCAGATAAATGCTCGAGTTAGTTGTTTTGTGAGTTTGTTCATGTTGCCCTTAATGTTGTTTTCCCGTTGCTCTTTCTGGGTTTCCATTGGAGATAATTCTTTTGCTTTAAATTCCATAATTATTTCGGCACAATCGCCGCAGAACTATATTCTTTAATGTTTGCAACCCTTTTGATGTCCGCCAAAGTAACTTTGTTTATGTTTTCTTCATGCTTGTAATAATCTTCCGCACTTCCCACGAGCTCATGGAAAACGAGCTCGCTCATAACATTGGAGCTTTCTTCAGAACTAACCTTTCGCAGCCCAATAACTCTTTCTTTTGCTTCTCCCAAGTCTTTTGCACTCATTTTCTTCGCTTTCTCAAATTCCTCAAGTATAATCTTCTCAACTTCCTTGATTGCCTCTTTCAGCGTCCCTACATAAATGCTGTAATAACAATAATCTTTCTCTGCATTTATTGTGCCCCGGACAGCATATGCCAAACCTTTCTCCTCGCGAACCTTGAGAAATATCTTTGAAGACATCCCATCAGCAAGATATGCATTCAAAACCTCAAGCGCATAAAATTCCTTTGTTCCAGGCAAAGGTGCATGAATCGCAAACAAATAATGCGCCTGGTCTAATCCGCCTCTGAGCTCAACACTCTTCGAATTCTTCTTTTTAATCTCAAGTGGATTCAATTTCCTCTCCCCGGCAGAAAAATTCTTCTCAATATGTTGGCAGACCTTCTCAAAATCCGCATTTCCCACAATAGTTATTATAAAATTTTCAGGAGAATACATTTTTTTGAAATAATCAAAGACAAAATCGCGATTAAGTGCCGAAATTGTCTCCTTTGACCCAATAATCCCCTCCCCAAATGGCTTCTTGTACATATTCTCCTCAGCCAATTCATAAACATATCTCTGGGGGTTGTCGTGATACATTTTAATCTCTTCAAGAATGACTTTCTTCTCCTTCTCGAACTTCTTGGCATCAAAGGTTGGATTCTTCAGGATGTCAATCAAGATGTCCATCCCAGCAAAAAGGTGTTCGCTCGGTAATTTAAACCAGAATGAAGTCATCTCATTCGAAGTGAAAGCATTCAATATCCCGCCCCGCTTCTCAATCTCGCCCGATATATCCTCGTGCGTCCTTGTCTTTGTCCCCATAAAGACAAGATGCTCGATAAAATGTGAAATCCCTTTAATCTTTGACTCCTCATACCCTGCCCCAAACTTGTTTGTTATTGAGAATGAAACAACCCCAAGTTCTCTCTTTTCCATTATCACAGTTATCCCGTTTTTCAGTTTCCTTTTTAGCAATTCCATACCTAAAATAAAACCAAATTCTTAATAAACCTTGCCTTGCAGAGGTTTATTAACCCCTCTTAATGTTCCTGTTGCTCCCCCCATGCCAAGTTGGATGGATAATTATAAAAGCCAGTTCTTCAAATTAATTTCATGCCAGTAAATGCAGGATATGAATATTTTAATGCTGAAAAGAAATACTCAGCAGCGCAAACAATAGAAGAGAAGATTGCTGCTTTAGAAGAAATGATCAGGGCTGCCCCAAAACATAAATCAAGTGAAAATTTTGTGGCAGAACTTAAAAATCGTCTCAGAGGGCTTATTGAAAAAAAAGAAAAATCAAAAAAGTCAGGCAAATCCACACAAAAAGCAATTAAGAAAGAAGGCTTTCAATGTGTCCTTCTCGGCTTGCCCAATTCAGGAAAATCTTTGCTCCTTTCAAAATTAACAAATGCAAAGCCCAAAATCTCTCCCTATTCTTTCTCAACAATAACGCCGGAAATAGGCACAATGGATTACCAAGGCGCAAAGTCACAAATTGTTGACCTCCCAAGCATTGGAAGCGATTTTTTTGATATTGGCATTGTGAACACAGCTGATTGTATCATTTTAGTCATAGAAAACCTGCAAGACATTGAGAAAATACGTCCACTGCTTGCAAAATCCTACGGCAAGCAGCTAATTGCAATCAACAAAGTTGATCTCTTATCAAGCGAGCAGTTAAGAAAGCTGCAAGAGACAATAAGGAGCAAGAGAATTCCAGGAATTCTCATTTCAGCAGAATCAGGAATCGGCGTAGAAGAATTAAAAGAAAGAATTTTCCAGAACATGAACTCAATCAGAGTTTACACAAAAGAGCCAGGCAAATCCCCCTCCCCAAATCCAGTAGTTCTCCCAGTTAATTCAACAGTCAAGGATATCGCAGAGTCAATAAGGAATGGTTTTTCCAAAACAGTCAAGGAATCCCGAGTTACGGGCCCCAGCAGTAAGTTCCCAAACCAAAAAGTCGGTCTCGAGCATGTCCTGAAGGACAAAGATATCGTTGAATTTAAAACATTTTAGAAAAATAACTAATTATTTGTAATTCTTCCTTACCTCGAGAATGTAAATTCTTGAGGGACAAAAAATTATCTATAATTTTTTCGTATCGGAGCTATAACTTGTTCAAGATATTCAGCGCATGCTTTCTTTAAGTCCAGGGGATGTAGTTTTCCTAAAGAATATGTTTCTTCAAGTTCCTTATAATTCTTGAATTTCACATCTCCCCCGAACTTCTTGTCTCTCTTTATTTCAACTTGCTCAAATCTGGGGAAGATAATATAATTCATAATCTGCAAAATAGGATTATCTTCGATAGTCATCTCAGGGCAATATGCGCCCTTTATTGCCTTGTCTATTTCTTCCTTAGAATCTGTAACAGCAATCCCGCTTCCAGGACAAGACTTGGACATTTTCTCCCCAGGTCCTTTCAAAGAAGTCAATAGTGGAGTATGCAATGCAACAAATTCATAATTAATTACATTCTTCATGTCCTTGCCCATCATATGTATCTTTCTCTGCTCCATTCCCCCAAGCGCAACATCTACACCAAGATATTTTATGTCCATAACTTGCATAAGTGGATACCATAATTGAGAAATCGTAGCATTTTCAATGTCCCTTGCAACTTCCTGCATGCTTCTCAATCCCCGATTTATCGTCAATCCCTGGGCGAGGCTTATCACATCAAGCACATATTCTGGTTTGAACTGGAAATCGCTTCCTAAAACAACCTCGGCTTTCAAGCCTATTGCCTTTATTGTCTTTTTCCATCTCCCGACTTCTTTCTCAATTTCTGCCCCAGAACCTTTTCTATTAAGCATGGCGTGCACATCGGCAAGAAGAATATTGACTTTAAATCCCGCTTTCTGCAAATCCATAAGCTTGGTAATTGTGACAAAATGCCCAAGATGCATTGGTCCGCTTGGTTCATACCCGCAATAAACAACAGGACTCTTCTTTTTCTTCAATAAACTGTTAAGTTCTTCCTGTGTTACAACCTCTGCAACATTCCTTTGTATCAGTTCCTCTCTTTCTTTCCCTTTCATCCCACTACCACAAAACTCTAATATTTAAAAGTTGCCTACCAACTTGCAACTTTTAAGCTAAAAAACCAGAAGTTTTTTATGTTTAAAATTACCCAAATTGCCATGCGCAAACTAGCTTTTATAATTGCAATAGCAGGAATCTTCATTTTATTATATATGCTTACCTCCTCAAACCCCGCTAAGATTCATTCTCCCCAAGAACTCACCAGATTAGTTGATAATTCCCAAGTTTCCACAACAGGCAAAGTTGTCTCAGAAAGAATTCTTTATGGCACCACAAAGCTCCTGAAACTTGACAACAGCATAGAGCTCGTTTGTACCTCTTGCCCCTCCTATCTAAACAAGACAATACAAGTCATAGGCACAGCAGAAAAATACCTGAACAAGACACAAATCTCTGTTCTAAAAATAAAGAAATAAAGAATAAAAAAAGAAGAAGAATATAGGATTTTTATCTTCTAGCCAAACTAAATACATTCTTCACTGCAACTACAACAGTAGCAGGTACGAATATAACTAGAAGAGCAGTAAGGATACCCCCAACATTAACATATGGATTTGCCATATAATTGATTCCAGCACTACTTATTAGAACCAGCACCAATCCAGAGAAAAGGAATTGTGTAACTTCCTTGTCGCCAATGTTAAGGAAACCAACTATCAATCCTACAGCCGCTAGGATAAGCGTTACAGTGGGGTTTACTATACTGAATAGCCCAACAATAACTGCCAGGATAACTCCCAATAAGAAAGCCCATCCTCCGACAACATCGCCCAAGTTTGCTTTCGCCATCGTTCACCTCCTTCTAAAAATATGTATATTCTCGTGTTTATAAAATTATTTAATCCCGAACAGCGCACAATTACGATGATAGAGCTTTTAATCATCGTTTTAGCCCTCTTAATAGGCATAATAGCAGGCACAATCACAGGCTTATCTCCTGGAATCCACATAAACCTTGTTGCTTCCATTCTCGTTGCATCTTCTGCATTTCTCAATTCCTTTTCAATCCCCCTCCTCGCTCTTGCAGTCTTCATAGCCTCAATGTCAATAACACATACTTTCCTGGATTTTATTCCAAGCATCTTCCTCGGCGCGCCAGAAGAAGATTCATTCCTATCAATCCTTCCAGGGCACAGGATGTTGGCGGAAGGCAGAGGTTATGATGCATTTGTCATAACAATCTATGGCTCGCTGACAGCATTATTAATAATTCTTCTCTTCGCGCCCATATTTGTCGCATTTTTGCCAGGCATTTATGAGATTGCAAGAGCAGCAATGCCATTTATCCTGATTTTTATTTCAATCTATCTGATTTTCCGAGAAGGCAGCTTCCTTACTTCCCTTGTTGTTTTCATTTTAGCAGGGTTTTTAGGATTCTTGACATTTAATCTCCCTGTCCAGCAGCCATTAATGCCTTTGTTGTCCGGATTGTTCGGTCTCTCAGGATTAATAATAAGCTTAAAATCAAAATCTCAGATTCCAAAACAGAAAATTTCTCCATTAAAAAAGATAAGATTGACGAAAAAGGAATTCTTCAAGTCCTTAGGAGCAGTCTTAATCTCCTCACCTTTCTGCTCTTTCCTTCCAGGCATCGGCTCAGGACATGCTGCCACAATTGGAAGCGAAATTATCCCCCAAAACACAAAAGGATTCCTCTTTCTTGTAGGAGCAACAAACACAATCATAATGGGATTGAGTTTCATAACAGTTTATGCAATCGGAAAAGCCCGCTCAGGCTCAGCAGCAGCCATTGAGCAGATATTAGGCATAATTACCCGGCAAAATCTTATCACTCTCCTTATTGTAATGTTAATCTCAGGAATTCTCGCCGCGTTTTTAGGAGTTTATCTTGCAAGAATATGCGCAAAGCACATCAGCAAAATCAAATACACCTATCTTACGCTCTTCACCATGGGAATTCTTCTCGTTTTCAACATAGTTTTCACAAACTGGCTCGGCATCTTCGTTCTAATAATCTCCACATCTCTCGGAATCTTCGCAATCTCCTCCGAATCTCGAAGAATTAACCTTATGGGCGCATTAATCGTCCCGGCTATTTTATATTATCTGATTTAATCCACCAAAAGCCTTATTAAGAAATAATTCCTCAATCAATCCATGAATGAAATCCCGAACATTCTTGAAAAACAAGAAAAAGTTGAATGGGAAGGAAAGCCAAAATATGCTCCATATATAACTAGATCGCTGGTTGTGCCAATTGTTGTATTCGTGGTTGTTTGGTTTGTTGTCTCTATTAATAATGCCCCTTTCTTTTGGTATATTCTAGCAGGCATTGTTTCTGTTGGGATTATATTCTTAACGTACCTAGGCTACCGCGTGACACACTATGCAATAACTAACAAGAGAATAGTTGTCCAATCGGGCATTATAGGCAGGGATTTCAAGTCAATAGATTATGATAAAATTCAAAACCTTTCACTGGTTGTGGGTCTTTTGGGCATAATATTCAAGGCAGGCACAATAAAAATATCCACGGGAGAAACCACAACCACCTCTAAAGGCGGCACCATAGCAATTTATGACGACCTCCAATATATCCCAGAACCTCGTGCAATCCTCCAGCACCTCCAGGAACATCTCTCAGAAAGAAAAGAAAAATTATATTCCGGAAAAGCTTAAGCCTAAAACCACTTCGCCAAAGCTTCTTGTTTCTCTTTGTCCTTGCCAAAAATGCTCTGGATATATTTTTCCACAAGCTCCAGGCTCTCCAAAAGATAAGGTGTCGCCTGGTAGGTTCTTGCCAAATCAAGTGCAGGCTGCATGTATTTCACAATGCTGCCCTCATGTATTGTAAAAATAATCTTTCCCCCGCAGTTTGTGCACTTTCCAACCAAAGGAGGTCTTCGATATTTATTGTTGCAGCTGACGCATCTGAACTCCTGCTGCGAGAACTTTCTCAAATTTCCCCTTATATCTCGAATAAAATGCCTCTCAATAATTAATCTTGAAACATCTCTTAGGTCAATTGCCCTTATTTTTCCGCAAAGCCTCATTTGGCTAGCTACTTTGTCATGCATTGTCGGCAGTGACTTGTAAGAAGAATTAACAGCCCCTTTATTAATATCTGCGCAACCATGACTAAACAAAATATTTGAGAAAGGATCACTCCCCTCCTTCAATCTTCTCTTGACATTGTCAATTTTTACCTCGCTTGAGTGCTTTCCCTGTTCAGCTAACTCATAAAGTTCCAGAGGATATTGCCCGCACAGTTCAAAATCCAAAATCTGGTCATCAACATCTCCTGCCCTTATCCTTGTGTTCAAGACAAGTGGCGCATCCTGTGTTCCCCCCCTATGAGAAGGCAGAAACTTTCTCGAGAAGTTCAAAAGTAAGTCCATCAGAAACATAACGGCTGCTTCATCACCATCACAATCTCTTCTCATTGCAGCGTGCATGTACGGGCTTGCTAACATTGCCTGCGTTTTTGAGAATCCAATCACTCTTCCTGCCGTTGCTGTGCAGATATGCGGCGCAATGCACACAAAAAGCCCCCCGATTAAATCATCTTTTTTCTGCGCATTATAGAATCTAGGTAAACCATATAATTTTTCAAACTCATCATCAATAAACCTACTGACACGAAGAAAAACATCCTCTGCCCTCTCATCCCCAGACTCTGGGCATGAGGGAAGGATAATATCGTGTGGGAAAAGCACAACAATCTGCTCCTCGTTTTCCAGTTCCTTGCCAAAAATATCCTTTTCATACCCTAATTTCTTCAACTTATCAACACTGGTTCCAATTTCCTTTGCTTTAAAATGCGAAATCGGCATTTCTGTCATGTCATATCTTATGGTTCCATCTTTGTTCACGTTCAGGTTGTGCTTTGCACGCAGCAACCCCTTTGCCAAGTTCTCGCAGCTATGGTCCTTGCTACTCGTCCCTCTTATTCCTTTCACAACAGCAGGAACTTCTTCCCTCCTTAGCCCAACTTTCTTGAAAGCTGCCTCAAGATAATGCCCCATGTCAAGGCGTTTTTCCTTAAACTCAAAAGTCGTTGGGTGTTCTGGACAGTTCCCAGGATAATTGTAATCACATTCAGGGCAATAATTCATTTTCAAGCACAGATTGTCGCAATTCTCGCATCTCATGTAAATAGTTTCCTTCTTGCATTGCTCGCAATAATAAACAGGAAACTCTGCAACAACAGTTCCAACCTCTGCAGCCTCAAATGCGCTCCTTAGCCTTCCCCCTTCTTTTCCAACAGGAAACAATACATGCGGGCTTCCCTTAAGCTTTCTCAACTTCGCTTTTTCAGGGCGCCCCATTCTTGCTCCAATAAATGTCCCTGATTTATCTTTTATCTTAACGCTTGAAATAAGATTAATCACCTCAAGAACCGGCTTCTCTGAAATGACTTTTATTATGCTGTCAATATCTTTTTCCAAATTAAGTGTAGAAATATCAATCCCAAGATTAAATAGGAGTGCTCTTGAACTTGTCTCCTCAAGCACAACATTTTCCAGAGTCACTTTGTGCTCGCATCCAATCAACTCCATAGCTCTTTTTCCTTTCACGAATCTTTCTTTATCTTGCAATGAATAAGGCAAGATTAATTTTCTGTCAATAATGCTCCCGTGCGCAAGCCAATCCAACAATCCCAAAAACGAATCATAGCTAATCTCTCTCCAATAATAAATATAATAAGGATGTAGAGGAATTCCCAATCTTCTTGACAGTTCAATTGCATAATTCAAATCAACTTTCCTCTTATCAACAGCAACAATGCCCTCGCCAGCAGCATTTGCCGCTTTCTTGAGTTCAAGCTCCCACCACTCTTCAACATAGCCTGGCTTTAGCAACTCATAGTTCCTGTTTGCAACATCGCCAAACGAGAAGAGCAAATCACCCAGATAAATTATTTCCTCAACATCTGAATAAATCTTCCTTGCTTCTTCGTAATCATAAACTCTTCTCACGCTTCCGTTCTTTAATTTGACAACTGGCCCGTCTATTTCATCACAAATGCCCAGCGCACAGCCTTTTGTTGGCTTCTCTATTTTCAATTGTGTTCCAAAAGCAAGAAAACCATCTGTTATTCCCATTGTTGCAGGATGTATCGCCTCTGCTGAAAAACCACTTGTCCTTGTTCTCCCATATCTGAATCTGAATCCACCAGAACGAGATGGATGACTAAACACAGGTCTCCCAGCAACCAAGTCTTTGATATATGTTGGAGAAGCATCCGCGCTTCCTTTCTCTCTTTTCTTGTGTATCTTGAGATATTCATCAAGAAATTCCCAACCAGTTGCCTTGAATCCTTTTTCTTGAGTCGCTCTAAGCAATCTAAGCCCTTTTTGTGCTTTCTGTGCAAGCCCTTCTGAAAAAATCAAGCACATTCCCCCCCTTATAAAATTGGTTTCTATTCTTGGTAAATCCTTGTAATTTGAAACCTCTCTATCGTGGCTTGGTTCTCCAGTTATTTCAATTGGAATATTCTTTGCAAGAAAAGTTATCTCTTCTTCAGTCGGTAAATATTGAAGATTGTTGCATCTCTCATGATAATCATAGTTTTCCATGACATATCGCTTAACTTCCTCTTCAGACGGGTCATATTTTGCAAACCCAAATGTCTCCCTCAAATAATCAATTATCATTAAAGCCACACATGCCGCAGTTGTCCCCGCGCTTCTTATTGGCCCTGAAAAATATGCTTTAAAATAATCCTTTCCCTCTCTTGTCTTGCCCAGCTTGAGTTCGGTAAACCCCTCAAGTGGCGATGAAACAACCCCAAGAGTCATGTAAGAGAAACCAACCCTAATTCCAGCATCAATTGCCTCCAATAAGCTTGAAAACTTGCAATATTTCTCTCTTGCAATCTCTTCTGCAATCCCAAATGCCACAGAAACAGTCAGCGGCCCGTATTCTTTCTCCAATTCCAGAATCCTGTTGACAATTTTCTTGTCTCCAAGCTGGGGATACATTGTTGAAATCAATCCAACAGCCTTTTCCGCAAGCGTCGTGGCAATCGGAATCTCAATCTCAGCAACCGGGTCGATTCCCTTGTGCCTTGCCTCTCGTGCAACCGCAAAGCTCTTGTCCACATCCTTCTCTATAAAATTAAAATATTCTTCAGTGTTCATTTTCCGCCTCCAAGTATGAAAATGAATGCTTGAAAATGTGCCATTTTCATTGTGTTCATTTTATCACTCCCGCCATTCTTTTTTGTGTGACATTGTAATTCACAACCTTAAGAAAGTCAATTCTTTCTCTAGGAACAATCGAAAGAACCCGGGGCAAATCTTTCTCATCATAATTTATCAGGCTCAAATAGAAATTCTCAAATTTTGCATATCTCTCAAGCTCACTTAAAGCAACATCAAACAAATCTTTTCCAGTGTTTTCCAAAAAATTCCTTCTATTTGTCCCTTTCAAGCACCCAGTAAGCATAAAATGATGCAAATCTGTATGCTCCCAAGGTTTAACTCCATAAAAATGATTTTCAACAAAAATAACATCTGAGAATAGTACCTTATTTTTAAAATAATAGTATTCATCCATCTCTCTCCTCAGCTCTCCCCAGAATTCAGGATATTTCCCAGGAGCGCCACCCATCAGATGCAGCACATTAACTTCAGGCAAACAACACCTGTCAGCCTGTCTCCAAAGCGAATAAAAATCTTTAACAACTTCTTCTGCGTTCATTCTTCTGTTAGCTTTAAGGTTATCAACATAGCAATAAGGACATTTCAATGGGCAGCCCGCAACCTGCGTGATAAAATGTTCGTTATATTCTTGCCATCTTCCACCAAAAAGTTGAGCCATTCTCAAAGGAGATTTGTCCCCCCTATCGTCAAAGCTCATTTTCGGCTTGACAACCGTGCAAAGCCTGCTTGTCCCAAGACCATTGTACAAAACATGTCCTGAAGATTTTGCAACGTCTTCCATCTGCTCTTCGCCAATTTCGGCTATAGGAATCTTCATTGTATTCGTTTTCTGCCTCCAAGTATGAAAACGAATGCTTGAAAATGGCACATTTTCATTGCATCTCCTCTCCAGATTCCCCCTCTGTTTGTTTATTTAGTTCCTCTTCCTTTTTGTCAGAAAAATCAAAAATTTTCAACTCTCGAGTCTTCAAATTCAAAACAGGAACCTTGCATGGGTCTGTTTCGTTCCCAACTTTCTCCTCAAAAGGAGTTTGTGACTGCCAGCAGCTCCCAGTTATAATTAAAGTTCCATTATAATTCTCAATATCTAGCCTATGAACCTCTCCTGTAACAAGAACATCAGGAACCTCTGCAATAACAAGGGGGTCTTTATCTGCGTTTGGGATATAAGTCACTGTTGAGTGTGTTGGTGCGAGATGTCTGCGTTTTAACATGTGCTTTACAGCCTTTGCTGGAGTCTTGTGCGCCTTCATCTCTCTCAGTTCTGGAATTCCATTGATAAGCGAGTGTATGCTTGCCCCATGGTACATCAAAATTTTGAACTCTTTGTCCTTTTCAAGAAGTTTTACCATTGTCGGGTTTGTTACCAGAACAAGATTATCCATTGTATAGAGCAAAGGAGCATAATTCTTATCAATAATTGGCTGTGGTTCTGCCACTCGAACCGCGTCGTGCTGTCCCGGGCACATGAAAATCTTGATATGTGCAGGTATTTTTCTCAAATATGATGCAAGAAGTGCGTATTGCTCCTTCATGCTCTTCAAATTAAGCAAGTCCTCCTGCCCGGGAAAGATTCCCACCCCATCAACATTGTCCCCATTAAATAAAATATACTTTATCTTTCTGGCGGTTTCGTCGTTACTGTTTATCCACTCCAAAAATTTCTCCATGTTCTTCCCGAGGTGCATCTTGCTTCCCGCATGCACATCAGAAAGGAAAGCAACGCATACCTCTTCATCAAACCGTGTCTTTTGAGAAACAAAAGAATCAGGGAAAAAGATATCAAAAACAAAAAGCAAGTCCCTGTTGCCAGAAGCTTTTATCCCAACAATGTCATCAAGCTGCAATTCCTCTGCTTTTTTGAATGCCTCTTCATTGTCCGCTCTTACAACCCCACTTATCTCCCCAGTTAAATCCTCAAACCTTATTATCATATTCCTGTTTTTTGTAATTCTTTTCTCTGTAACAATACCAATAATAGCCAATCCCTGCCGATTGTTTGAAATCTTGTTTATCGAAACCAGTCCTTGCTGCAGCTCTGGGCGATTCATCAGCATTCTCTGTATTTGCTGATAGCGGGAACGAAAACTACCCACAAAATCTCCAACATCCAGCTTTTTATTTACGGTTGTGTCAAAACAATCCACTTGGAACGAGATTTTGTTCATCCGTTCTGCAATCTTATCAACAATTTCTTTTTCTTTTCTTATCTCAAAGCTCAGCCCGAGTTTCACGAATGTTTTTTCAACCAAGCTCTTGTTCTCACCAGGCAGTTTGTTCACAAGATTTTGTACATACTCAAAATTCTTTGTTATTGCAGATTTTGTTATTATCTTCTGTCCCGAGAATCTCTCAAGCCCCTCAAGAAGATCCTTGGCAAAAGCCGCGTCGTTAAATCCGTTTAACAAATCAAAGATATCTTTCTCTAAAAGCAGCCCTCTTTCTCTTATTGTTTTCAATATTTCTGGATTCATCTTTACCCTTGCCCTAACTATTAACGAATCCGAATCAAATATCGAGAGATTTCTCAAGCATTTCCTTTGCCTTACCCTTGATATTGGCCGGAAGCATTAATCTTATTTCTCTTGTTCGCCCGTATCTGCCTTTGCTTATCTCCTTCGCGTTTATTATTCCAAGCATGTCAAATTCTCCGAGAATGTCTGAAACTCTTCTCTGTGTCAGCTTTTCAGTCTTCATGTTTCTGCAAATATCTTCATACGCATTATAAACTTCACCTGTGTGCATACACTCTCCCCCCTTCTTTTCATTTTTTTTGTTCTCATCAAGCAGCATTATCGAATAAAGAACAGCTTGAAATTGCTTGGGTTCTCCCTCAATTATGTCAAGCATCTTATCTCTCTCAATTTTATCCTTTGCATCGTCGATATGTTTTAATAAAACATTCTTACTGCTCTCTCTTTCAGAGATTTCCCCAGCAACACGAAGCAAATCAAGAGCGCGGCGGGCATCACCATGCTCTCTTGCAGCATAGGCGGCACATTTTGCAATAACCCCCTCCTCGAGAACACCTTCCCTAAATGCTTCGTCCGCTCTTTTCTTCAAAATATCCTGCAATTGCAAGGCGTTGTATGGATGAAACACAACCTCTTCTTCGGCAAGTGAGCTCTTTACCCTCGTATCAATATTATCCATGAAAGTTAAATTGTTGCTTATCCCGATAAAGCTCAGTTGGGCATTCCTTAGCTGCGCATTTACTCTTGTTAGGCTATATATAAAATTGCTCATCTTATCGATTGCCTGATCAATCTCGTCTAGAACAATTAAAACAATTTGTTTCTTGTTGTCAACCAAATCAACGAATTTTGAGAAAACATCTCCTGTCGGCAGCCCCGTTGAAGGCACACTCCCCCCCATCTCTTTTATCAATGTTGCAAGAATCCTGTATTCTGTCTCTGCGGTCTTTCCCAATTTGCAGTTTACATAGACAAATTTCAAGCCATCTTCCCCAGCCTCTTTACTTTTGTTTACGAGTTTCTCGCCAAGATGTAATATTGAAAGCGTTTTTCCAGTTCCTGTGTTGCCATACAAGAACAAATTACTTACTCTCTCTCCCCTCAAAGCAGGCGCAAGAATAGAAGCTATGCTCGCTATCTGCTCCTCTCTATGCAAAATGTCTCCTGGTGTATATTTTGACTGTAAAACACCTTTATTTTTGAACAGGCTCTTGCTCACAACACTTTCAAATATCTTATCAACACTATCCATTTTCACCTCTTGCCTCTTTTCAAAATTTTAATTTTTAATTTTATGAAACTTAAAAACCCAAA
>CAYGYN010000092.1:0-3585 GCA_964354195.1 Candidatus Woesearchaeota archaeon
GCAGACTTGAAAAAAGCAATTGAATCAGGGATGATTGCGCGAGCTAATTTCTGCTCTGTTGAAATGGATGGTGTTAAGTGCGCAGAAGTTGTTGAAAAGGAGATTGGCGCAACTGTAAGAGGAACAAAGCTTGAAAAAGAAAAGCCTTCCGGCAAGTGTGTTATATGCGGAAAACCTGCAAAAGTAGTTGTCTATATAGCAAGGCAATATTAATCTTCCTTCTGAGGGGTTCTATTTCCCCATAACTGTCCTAAAGGACCCTGCACGCTAGAAAATAAGTCTTCAAATTCAACACAATCGCCAAATCTTGCATCATAGTTTTTAACGTCCTCTATAGGAATTACTGCGGTTTCCTCTAAGTCTGTGGGTCTTGCTTCTTCCAAGTTAATTGGTTGATTTGGATCATATGTCATACTTTCTATAGGCATAATAACTATTTAAACCTTACGATATGTGACTACTATTAAGTAACACTAATATGATAAAACCAAGGTTGTTTGCTTTGCGCTTAAAGATTGACTGTGAATCTTTAAAAACAGCTGGTTATTAGGGAAGATATGAAAACCAACGACAAAACGAGCAACGGGAAGGGCAAGATGAGGCAGCCAATAGTCACTGTATGCGGGCATGTGGACCATGGAAAGACAAGCATACTTGACAGGTTTAGGGGGACTTCTCTTCAGGAAAAAGAGGCTGGAGGCATAACTCAGAAGATATCATTCACAAAATACCCATTGGAGCAGATAAGGAAAGCTTCTCCTCTTGCTGCAAAGGTTAATCTTGAGATTCCTGGATTCCTTTTTATTGACACCCCAGGGCATGCTGCTTTTACTAACCTAAGAAAGAGGGGCGGTGCACTCGCGGACTTGGCTATTCTTGTTGTTTCAATAAAAGAAGGAATAAAGCCACAAACTGCTGAAGTAATACAGATTCTAAAGGCTAATAAGGTTCCTTTCTTGATTGCTTTGAACAAAGTTGACACGATTTCAGGGTGGGCAAGGAAAGATAGCATCAAAGAATCAATTGAAAGCTTGCCAATAAATGCAAAAGACGAGTTTGAAGAGGCATTTCTGACTTTCCAAGGAAGCCTGAAAGAGCATGGATTTGATGCAGACTTGTTCTTTAATATCGAGGACTTTGCAAAGAAAGTTGCAATTGTGCCAACATCTGCAAGAACAGGAGAGGGAATATCTGAATTATTATTTGTTTTATGCGGCTTGTCTCAGAAATATCTAAAGGAGAGATTGAAAATATCAAAAGAAGCAAAGGGAGTTATACTTGAGATAAAGAAAGAGAAAGGAAAGGACAGCATTGAAGCAATTCTTTATGATGGCGAGCTAAAAGAAGGTGATGAGGTTGCAATAGGAAGTTTTGGAGAGCCAATTATTTCAAAGATAAGAGCAATTGAAGAGATTTCACCTTTATCTGATAAGTACAAACCTGTGAAGAGTGTACTTGCTGCAACAGGAGTGAGATTAATACTTACAAATAAGGAAGATGTTCTATCAGGAATGCCTTTCCAGAAAGTTGACAACAACCTTGAGAAGATAAAATCCGAATTTAAGAAAGAAATCTCCGGGATAATAAAGCATGACAGGCAAGGGATAATCATAAAAGCAGATTCTCTTGGAAGCTTGGAAGCACTAATATTCCTGCTCAGGCAAGAGCATATACAAATAATAAAATCAGGAATAGGGCCAATTGGAAAATCAGACATTGTATCTGCAAAAGCAAATCTTGATATAAATCCTCTTGATGCAGTCCTTGTTGGTTTCAATGTTGAACTCGAAGAGGATGTTGAAAAGGGCAATGTCAAGATTATAACAAATGATGTTGTTTATAAGTTGATTGAGGATTTGCAAAAATGGAGAAAAGAACGAAGCGCCGAGATTGAGAAAGAAAAACTGATGGGATTGGCAACTATTTGCAAGCTTGAAATACTTCATCAATACATGTTCAGGAATTCTAACCCTGCAATATTTGGAGTTAAGGTTCTTGCGGGAAAGGCAAGAGTGGGAATTCCTTTGATTGATAACAACGGCGAGGAAGTTGCAAGAATAAAATCCCTTCAGCGCGAGAAATCAAGTGTCAATGAAGCAACCCAAGGGCAGGAACTTGCTATGGCTTTGCCGGGCATAACGTTTGACAGAAGACTGAAAGACATCAAATATCTCTATGCTCAGCTTTCAGAAAAGCAATTCCGCGCATTTAAAGAAAACAAGGACTTGCTTTCGGTAGAGGAAATGAAAGTTCTTGGGGAAATAGCTGACATAAAGAGAAAGAAAGATATATCGTGGGGAAAATAGATGGGATTGTTGGACAAACTAAAAGGCATTTTTGAGGGAAAAAAGCCAGAAGGCCCTAAAGAAATCTTGCTTAGCAAAATCTTTTCCAACGGATATTACAGAATAAGCACTCCTGAAAAAGCAGAAAGAAACATGAATTTTTCAAATCCTCAGCTTGATAAAGTCGCAAGAAAGGCAGCAATAGATTATCCTCAGGGCGTTCTTGTTATTGATGTAGGAAGCGCTGCTGCAAGAATTTCTCTAAGGGATTACCAGATATTTGCACAGCTATATCAAAGATATTTGCCTGGAAAACAAGCAAGGATAACCCAAGATGCTTGGATTGCTCTGAACAGAAAAGAAAAGAGCGTTGTTGACAGGATAGACGATTAGATAAGGTGTTTGGATAATTAGTGTAACTTTTTAGTAGTTATTAAAGAAAGATTTATAAGATTGCATTTCTATTATGAACAGATGACTGAAAGGTTTAAGCTCGAGAGATTGCTGAAAGAAGAATATAGATTATCCATAGCACTCACATGGGCGGAACTGGAGCATGAACATAGAGCAAGGCTTCTCTGGCAATTTGAAGAGATAAGGAGGCAGATTCACGAATCAAGGGAACATTTCCATGCCTCCCCAGAATATCTGATAAAGGCAGCAAGAAGAGGACTGCAGAGCCTGCCTGGCTCGCACATAAAAATAGAAGTTCCTGTTCCCTTCGAGTTGTTAATAATGCCGGATTCTTACATGCAATTCTATACTGATTTTAGCAAAATGGCAATAAACTGCATAATCTGCAAAAGTCTTGATAGAAACCTTGGGAGATTGAGGAGGGTTAAATACAGATGCAATAAATTAGGCAGGAATTGTTTGGATGTTCTTGATGGAGATAGCAGATTATGTAGAGATTATGAGCCCTCTTTTGATGAAGAAGCGGCTGTACGTGATATATTCTACCGCCAGATGAAGAGAGCCCGTGAATATTCAGAGCAGATGGGAAAAGATATGGGCTCAATAATTGCAGGAATGGATGAACAAGATGGCAATAATAAATGAATCTATGGGGATGTTGCAGAATCTTTATCTTGAGCAGATAAGAAATGATATAAAATTAAGGATAATTCAAACAAATGGCTCATCCCAAGAAGAGGTCGAGACACTTAAGGCAGAGAGAAGGAGAATAGAAGCAGATATCTACCCAATTGCAAGAAACCTTGGTGAATTTTCTGATATTGCAAGGCTTGGCTCTTATCGCACATTTATTGGCTCTGCAGTTGGGAGGGAAGCGAATATGGCA
>CAYGYN010000093.1:0-2598 GCA_964354195.1 Candidatus Woesearchaeota archaeon
ATTACCTCGTTTCAAAAACGAGCCTGATAGTTGCCGAAAGCCAGTTGCTTCAATCAAAATACAACCTGATATACAGCTACAAGGTCCTCGATTTTTATTCAGGAATTCAATTAACCCTCTGATTTCCTTCCCCCCGGGGGGGAAGGCAGGAAAGGGGGTTAAATCATATAACGAAAACAAAAAAGTAAAACCAATAAACATCATGAAAAAGAAAATATTAATAATCGCCGGCATGGTTGTAGTGGCAGCAGTAATACTGCTTATTATAAAGCCCTTTTTAAAAAAGGAAGCTGCATACACTTTTGATACGGTCAAAGTTGAAAGGGGATCGATCTCCAATGCCGTGACCGCGACAGGTACCATTGAAGCTATAACGACTGTGGATGTTGGTACACAGGTCTCCGGAATAATTAAGAAAGTATATGTTGATTTTAATGATAATGTCAAAGAAGGTCAGCTGCTGGCAAAAATTGATGAAACAAATCTTCTTGAACAGCTTAAGCAGAGCCAGGCTAATCTTGATATGGCAGTAGCACAGTTAAACTACCAGGAGGCAACTTATAAAAGAATGAAAGCTCTTTATGAGAAGCAGCTGGTTGCTGAGGCTGATTACGATCAGGCTCTTTTTAACTACGAAAATGCCAAAGCATCTGTTGTCAATTCCAGATCGGCAGTCTCAAGAGCTAAAGTAAACCTTGATTATGCTACTATTACCTCCCCCATCGATGGAGTTGTTCTGAACAGAGCTGTTGAGGAAGGGCAGACTGTTGCGGCCAGCTTCAATACCCCGACGCTTTTTACAATCGTTAATGACCTTACCCAGATGGAGGTTCAGACAAGTGTTGATGAAGCCGATATAGGTAAGGTTAAACAGGATCAGAGAGTTGAATTTACAGTTGATGCCTATCCTGATCTTAAATTTGAAGGATCCGTTTCACAGGTACGGCTCCAGCCGGTGACCACCAATAATGTCGTCACATACGTTGTGATACTTAATGCTCCGAATCCTGACAAGAAACTTATGCCGGGGAACACAGCAAGCGCAAAAATACAACTGGCGAAGAGCGATAAGATCCTTACGCTTTGGGGTAAAGCAATCAGGTTCACTCCGGATGAGGAATACCTCCGGAAAATGATGGCGGATTTTATGAAAAACAATGAACTACCTGCTAATGCACAGGCAAATATGCCGGCAGGTTTTCAGTCCGGACAGATGCCTGACATGAGTTCAATGCCTGCAGGTATGCCGTCAATGGGCACTTTCCCCGGAATCGGAGAAACGGATCCCAAGATTAAAACCGTATGGTTAAAGACCGAAGACGGAAATTTACGTCCGGCTGTGGTAACGATGGGAATTGAAAATGGATCGAAAGTTGAGATTGCAACAGGATTGAATGAAGGTGATGAAGTTGTCATTTCAATGTCGGGTGGAAAGAAGAAAGAGACTACGTCAAGGAACATGGGCCCCGGAGGTCCGATGCCATTCTAAACGTCAGTAAATAAGCGTTTTATATATTGAATTATGAATAACTTAATCATAGAGATAAAAGGGCTCCGGAAAGATTACCACGTGGGTGAAGTGACTGTTCATGCCCTTCGTGGAGTGGATCTCAAAATTGAAATGGGAGAATTCGTGGCAATAATGGGAGTGAGCGGATCCGGAAAATCAACGATGCTTAATATTCTCGGATGCCTCGATAAGCCGACACGCGGTGATTATCTTCTGCATGGCGTTGATGTAAACACCCTTAATAAAGATGCAACAGCCAGGCTCCGCAATCAAAAGCTCGGATTTGTTTTCCAGGCTTATAACCTGCTCCCAAGGACTACAGCCCTCGAAAATGTCGAACTGCCACTGTTCTACAACAGTAAGGTCAACGCCAGGGAAAGAAAAGAGAAAGCAGTCAATGCTCTTGAATCTGTCGGACTTGCTGACCGTATGCATCATATGCCAAACCAGCTTTCAGGAGGTCAGCAGCAAAGGGTTGCCATTGCGCGGTCGCTTGTCAATGATCCGGTTCTGATACTCGCTGACGAACCTACCGGGAACCTTGATACGCGTACCTCGTTTGAGATTATGGAACTTTTCCAGGATCTGAATTCAAAGGGAAGGACGATAGTCTACGTTACCCACGAACCTGATATTACCAGGTTCGCTACCAGGAACGTTATTTTCAGGGATGGGAAGATCCAGCGGGAAAATGCCGTAAACGAAAGGCTTTTTGCCTCTGAGATACTTAAAACCCTGCCTGTTGAGAATATTGAAGAGTTTGATGCTTAATAAAATTTTCAGATCATGAACTTGACTAATTTATTCAGAATTGCCATCAGAGCACTTTTCAGGAACAAAATGAGAGCATTCCTGACCATGCTCGGGATAATAATAGGCGTTGCCTCGGTAATTGCCATGCTTGCGATCGGTGAAGGTTCAAAAAGAAGCATAACCGAGGAGATGTCATCAATGGGAACAAATCTTGTGATGATAATGCCCAACTTCCAGAGAAGGGGAGGTGTTAGCCTTGGAACTTCAAGCTCAATGGCTCTGAAGTACAACGATGTAACTGCAATAAGAAATGAAGCTGCATCAATTTCTTCTGT
>CAYGYN010000094.1:0-6172 GCA_964354195.1 Candidatus Woesearchaeota archaeon
TATTTGTTCTAGACTCAAGCTCGTTTCTCTTTGTGTCCAGCAGCTGCACTTCCTCTCTTACCGCTTTCTCATCATCAACAATTTTTTTCAATTGCAATTGTCTCTCTTTGATTGATTTGTGTCTCACGAGTTCTAATCTTGCAAGAGATATTTTCTCTTCAATGGCTCTTATATTCCTTATAGCATCAGATTTCTCCTCCTTTGTCTTGCCCAATATCTGCTTGAGCTCGCTTATCTTCTCTCTTGCTTCATTTATTCTTGCATTAGCCTCTCTGTGCACATGTTCCTTATGATTCTCAGTTATTTTGCTCTGGCATAGAGGACAAACATCAATTTGTTTCACGTCATGCTTTATTTTATCTGCTTTTTGAATTTCAGATTCAGCAACAGAGATTATTTTCTCATTTTCCAATTCTTCCTTGTTGAGCACATCAGCTCTCAACCTTAATTTTCCAGAATTCTCTCTGAGGGAATCAACTGTCTTCAGGCATTCTTCCTCGCTTTTGTACAGAAGTTCTCCTGAATATTCCTCAATCTGCCTTAATGCTGATTCAGATTCAGCAACAATCTTGGCAAGATGTCTCTCTTTGTCTTTTATCCTTTCTTTAAGTGAAGTTAGCTCTGTTTTTGTAGATAATATCTTCTTTCTCTCTTCCTCTATCTTCCCGAGCTCTTCTTTCTTCTTTTTCAGCTCCTCGGCTTTCTTTGCGATGAGAGGAGATTTCTTTCTTAACTCAGCCATCTCGCGCTCAAGTTCAGGGATAGACTTTGTCATCTCTTCTATTCTTCTTTCTATCTCAATTTTCCTGTTGTGATAATTCTCTTTTCTGACGCGAAGCCCTTCAATCTCCGCCTTCAAGTCTGCAACCTGGCTGTGAAGCCCTTCCTGCTCAAGCCCGCTTGCCTGCCTTATATGCTTGTTAATCTGGTTTATCTTCTCCCCCATCTCATCAATCTCAAGCTGTAATTTCAGTGCTTTTTCCCTTATTTTCTCCTTCTGGTGATTTTTCTCTTCAATCGACTTGAATATAGAATCGAGCTCTTTTTGCTTTTCTTCCATCTTCTTACCCATTATCGAGGCTTTCGTCCTCTTCACTGTGTTCTCCAAGTCCTTGTATCTCAATGCCTGCGCTCTTTCTAGCTCAAGATTCTTCAAATAAGCTGTCCTTTGGCGCAATGTGTAAGATATCTCCTTCAGCTTTTCATCAGTCTTTGCAAGTTCTTTGAGGGATTTCTCTTTCCTGAGCTCATAAATTGAGATGCCAGCAACTTCCTCAATTATCTTTCTTCTTTCCTCAGGGTGCATCCTTACAATTGATTGTATCTGCCCTTGTAGAATTATATTAAAGCCATAAGGGTCTATGCCTGCCTGCGCAAGCATCTCTATTATTTCACCTCGGGTTTTTGTTTCGTCATTTATCTTGTATATCCCCTGTCCGTTTCGCTTTATTATCCTCCTCAGGCTGATTTCATCCTTCTCTATTGAGAATCCCCTGTCTGTATTGTCAAAAACAACCTCCACAGACGCTTCCCCTGCAGGCTTTGCATACTTTGAGCCCATGAAGATAAGATTGTGGGACTTAGCAGCTCGCATTGATTTTATTGACAAGCGCCCCAAAGCAAAGCACAAAGCATCAGATATGTTGGATTTTCCAGAGCCATTTGGCCCGACAATGACATTTATACCCTTGTCAAACAAGACTTCTGTTTTTTTGCCAAAAGATTTGAATCCATTTGCCACCAGCCTCTTTATATGAACCATAGAAAACTCTCGTTTAATGTATATTTAAAAATAACTAAACTCCACTATCACCTTTATTGTTGTATTTGTCGCTGTGGGGATAAGCCCTCGCAAGCCTGTTCATGCCGTTCTTGAAAGCAGCATCCGCCAATTCATCAAGCGAATTATATTTTTCATCGCTGTCTATTGATAATAACCCCAAGGTCATTGCATCGGTCTTTAATATTATTATCCTATCCCATTCAGTTATGCTTCCAACATTGCGGGGATGCCCATTTTCCATATCAACACCATTGAATTTCCCCTCTCCTGTATAAGAAATACGCACAACATAATACTCTCCTTCTACTTTCCCTGGTAATTGTGCTCTGAATTCTCCTTTCATATCAAAAATCCTTTGTGATAATTATTATAAAAAATAATTCGGGGTTACTATAAGTTAAAAAAAGAAAAAATAAAAATTTAAACTTAGTAGTAACTTTCGCCGAATTCTTCAGCCTTGTTTTCAGGTTTTCTTGTAAGCAATACTATAAGGACAACAAGCAGTACGACAAAGATAATTGCAAGGACAACTGTCAATATGATAGTTGCGTTTCCTGCAAATGCCTTTGAACTCTTGCCGCTTACGTCTGCCAAGAAATTGTTTTTCTTGACAAGTTCGCCGTCAGAATAGACATTGACTGCGAAGTTGTATTTGCCTTCCTTTGAGGCAACAACATCTAAGTCAACTGTCTTGCTAGATCCCGCTGGAATCACTACGACAGGCTCAGCCGCATCAACTGCCAGAGAGCTTGAAGTCTCAGGCACTATTTCGTAAACCAGGATTTTGTTTCCCGAGTTCACTAATGTTAGGCTGTATATTGCTTTTTCGCCAACTGCAAATGTTTTGCTGCTTGCAGATGAGACAAAAAGGCTGCTGTCACTAGCGCTGCCCACAATTGACAATTTCTTTGTCATTGTTGCGGTAGAGTCTGCGTTGTATGCAGTTAACTCGATCAAATAAACACCGGTTAATGCACTTGAAGGTATGTTCAAATACATCCTTCTTTGCGCAGCATCTTGCATTTCAGGATGAACGCCGTCGTCTCCCTGGTCAACTGCCGAGAGGTCTCCGAAATAAGCCTTTGTTTCAATACCTAATGCAGGTATTGTAACCTTGACAAATGTATCTTCAGATATCTGCATTCCTGCATTCTTCAATACAACGTCAAGTGCCAAGCTATCTCCAGATTTTACCTCTGATGGCATTACGGCATCAAGAATCGATACATCGTATGATTCTCTCTGTGCCGAAAGAGCTACTTCTTTTGTAAGAAGCTCTCCGCCATTTCTGCTCTCGATAAGAATCTCCAGTTTCAAATCCTCAGTAGGGTCAACCTTACTAGGGACCTGTACAGATATGAGCCTGCTGTACAATTTGTCAGCCATGACATCAAATCTGTCAGTTGAAACAGCAAGTTCTTTCTCGCCAGAAACCCAAGCTTTCACTCTGACATCCGTTGCGTTATCGTCCAGGGTGAATACCACTCTGACAGGGACTGTTTGTCCTGCAAAGACAGCAATGTCGTCTGTGACAACACCGCTGACTTCTACGCTAACGCTGGAAGCGCTTACACTAGCAATTGATAAAATCGCCAGTGCAAGAATTGCTACAAGCGAAACCATACTTTTGTTTTTGTTATATGACATGGTTTTTCTTGTGTTTTGCTGTAAAATTTAGTTATCATTAAACACCCAAATCTTCTTTATAAACTTTATGGTGACAACAATAAATTAGTCATTTCAGAGTAACAATAAGTATATAAACTTCCACTTAAGTATACCATAATGGAAGGCAATAAAATAACAACGATAAAACTCTCTGCAGAGACTAAGAAGAGGCTTGACCATCTCAAGGTATACAGGAGAGAAACATATGAGGAGATACTCCAAAAGATATTCCAGATACTCAATCTCTGCAAAGTCAATCCAGAAAGAGCCCGTGGAAGGCTAATCTCAATAGACAGGCAGAAAAAAAGAGCAAGCAGGGAAGCAAGGGAATCGAAATTATAATTTATTGTAAATATTCAAGCCTTCAACACTGTCATTAACCATATCAGGAGACTCGTTTATCATAACAATCTCCTTATCTTTCGGAAGATTCTTCAAAAGTGTAGTCCACTCTTCTTTCTTTGTTCCTCTGTGCGCTCTCTCGCCCTTATCCCCATAAATTATTCCGGAGAAATGCAAATGCCATCTCTTTCCAGGAAATAGTTTTTCAATCTTGCCATAATCAACGCTTTTATCCCGGGCAAGGATGTGTGCAAAATCCAGGCAGAAAGAGCAGCCAGTCTCCTTCACAAGTTTTGATATTTCCTCAATGCTTCCAAAGACATTTATCTTTCCCATTGCCTCAGGAGCAATCTTTATTTTCCAGCCATGCTTTTTTGTCTCATGCATGATTTCCAAGACTCCTTCCTTTATTGTCTCAAAAGCCTTCTCCCTATCTTTACCATAATAACCAGGATGAAAAACAACTATGCTTGCCCCCATCAGCTCTCCGACACGGCAGCAGTTAAGGATTCTTTTCTTTGTTGCTTCTCTTTTTGCTTTCTCTTCCGAGTTTAGATTAACATAATAAGGCGCATGAATACTTAATTCAATACCCAACTCACGAGCTTTCTTGCCTATTCGGACAGCATCTTCTTCATTGTGTATGTAAACTTGATATGTGAATGCAACCTCGCAAGCCCTCAATCCCAATTTCGCAAAATGCCCTAGATTTGATATTGCTTCATTAACAGGCCCGATTCCGGCAGGTCCAAATTTTATCTCAGACTTCATTATACTTTGTTCAGGCTCTCGTCAAACTTTCCGAGATTCTCAAGCAGATACGAATGCATTTTGTTTATTATAATCTCCTGCAAGTCTTCTTTTAGCTGCCCATGGCACTTGCCCAAATCATTCTCAGGATAAGCAGCAATTCCAGTCGGGTAATAGCAAGTCATTGCATCATTGACATATTGGTCTATCCCTAATTCTCCCTTCTTTGCCATAAGTAAAGTTACTTTGATTGCGCAATCTTCGTTTGATGTTCCAAGTATACTGTAACCCCATGATGCTTCTGGTTCGTCATTCACATAAGTTGCTTTTGAGCATTTGTTCATATAGTTTTTAAAACATTCATAATTCTGGCATTTCGGGAGATAGAAAAAGCTGAAATAAACAGCCCCTGCAACAGCAAGCACGAAAATTACTATGGCAGAAATAAAAATTATCTTCCTGTATTGTTTTAGCACTTTTTAACCCCTCTTTATGATGCAATAAGCTTTGCTTTATATTTAAATATTCTCTTACAAGCTTCAAATCTAAAGATTTGAATGACCCTAAGAATTCAAGGAATTCTTAGAGGCTTATCAGATTAACCTTAGCGTTCTCTATGCTTCCAAAATTAGTGGCTCCAAGGTATTGAACCCCGTTCTCATCACATGCATTGATTATCGCCGAGATTGCTGTCCCGTCAATCACTACTGCAAAGACTTTCTGCTTTGAGTATCTTATTCCCCTTGAGACATCTCTTGAGCTTACTTTTCTTATAACATCCATGTTCCCGTCAAGAAGAAGCGCCTGCTTTGTTCCCTTTATTTCTTCATATCTTTTTCTCACTACAGCTTTTGCGTCTCCTTGGAAAGTAGACTGCTCTGGCTCGCTTTTCTCAACAACTTGCTCGCTCTCTTGCTCAACACTGGCAAGCTCATACCTGTTCTTTCTCATGAACTCTGAGACAGTCATCTTCTTTCTCAATGCTATAAGAATTTCCTTGCCTGCAAGCTCTTCAACTTCCTTGCCATCAGGCGCGCAAGCAATATATTCTATGTTTGCATTGCTTGTTACGTTCTTTGCTATGAGTTTTCCGCCCCTGTCTCCGTCAATGAACAAAGTCAGTTTCTTTTCCTTTCCAAGCTTTGCGATTTCCGCGGGTAGTTTCGTTCCATTCATGCCAATTACGTTATTTACCCTGTTTTTCAACAGGTTAACAACATCTGCTCTTCCTTCAACAACAATAACTTCCTCTCCGCTCAAGTCTCCTGCAGGAAGCTTCTCGTCACCATATTCTTGTATCTTGGCAGCCCTTGATTCTTCCTTTAGGGTTTTGTTCATCTCCTCTGCTCCACCGCCTGATTCAAGGCTTCCAAGAAGCTTCTTTGCCCTCTCAAGTATGTAGTCTCTCTTGCTTCCCCTTACATCCTCTATCTTTGTTATCTCTATCTTTGCCTCTGTTGGCCCTATCCTGTCAATAGTCTCCAATGCAGCTGCAATAAGTGTGGTTTCAGACTTGTCCAAAGCGCTTGGCACTCGAATTTCTCCAATGCTCTTGCCATCAACTGTCTCCAAATCAACATCAATTCTGCCAATCTTGCCTTCTTTTTGCAATTCTCTCATCTCAAGCTC
>CAYGYN010000095.1:0-18315 GCA_964354195.1 Candidatus Woesearchaeota archaeon
TTGGAGAAATCCAGGGAAATCTTTATTGAAGTTATGGGCAAACTGCCATTTTTGCTTTATCAGTCTAAAGACTACGAGGAACTGGACAGCCTATTGAAGAGCGTTAGGGAGATGATAAATTGACAAAGCTTTATGTTATCCCTGTTGAAAAGGCATGCAACGCCCACTGCAGATTCTGCATAACTCCCTTAAGAAATAATAATCATGGCGAGTTCCTGTCTGTTGAGAATTTAGAAAAAACCCTTGACAAACACTATTTTGATAGAATAGAAATTACTGGCGGCGGAGAGCCATTATTGCATCCTGACATATCCCGAATTATTTCATCATGTCATGGGAGCAGATTTACCCAGCTCTATACAAATGGAATATTGGCAGCGCACAGAGACTTAAGCGGGTTGGACTTATTGTGCATATCAAGAGCACATTATGATGATAAGAAAAATAAAGAAATTATGGGTGTTGAGTATGACTTGGATGCAATCAGAAAGAAGGGCATTCCAATTAAATTCTCGCTATTGCTGCATAAGTCCGGCATAAGCTCTTATGAAGAAGTTAAAAGATACCTTGAATGGGCAAAATCTAACTGGGCAAGAAGTGTAGTTATAAGACAATTGTTTGAGTATGATTATCCAGAGAGTTTGAAGGGAGAGTTTGTTTCTTCAAGAGAATTGTTTAGGGATTTTGGAGACAGCCCTTGCATTAGGACAAGACAGGGAAACCCCCTTTTCCGCCAGAGATATTTCGAATTCGAGATAGAGTACCGCTCTTGTGCGTGTGAGATGTCTAATCCAGTATTGCACGCAGATGGAAAGTTGTACAGGGGCTGGTCTGAGGAGGTTTTGGATGATACTGACTGGCTCGGAGATTAAGAAGCAAGTTCAGCTCGGGAGAATACATATCTTCCCATTTAACGAGGAAGACATAAACCCTAATAGCTATAATTTCAGGCTTGGCAAGACTTTGAAAGTCTATAAGTCTGATATTTTAGACCCTGCAAAGATAAATGAATTTGAAGAGATAGAGATTCCAGAAGAAGGTTTTATTCTGGAGCCCAACAAACTCTATCTTGGCCATACGATTGAGGAGATGGGAAGTGACTTTTATGTTCCCACAATGCAGGCAAGAAGTTCTGTCGGGAGATTGGGACTGTACATTTATCTGAATTCAGGACTTGGCGATATTGGCTTTAAGAAACAATGGACTCTCGAGCTCCATAGTATTCATAGATTAAAAGTTTATCCTGGAATGAAAGTAGGGCAGATGCTTTTCTGGAGAACAGAGGGAGAGATAAAATTATATGATGGGAAATATAAGAACTCCGTTGGTCCTGAAACCAGCCAGATTTGGAGAGATTTTAAAAAGAACAATAAAAAATAATAAAAAAATAAAAATAAGATTGGTTATTATAAAGTTAAAACTAGAGGATTAGAATCTTCTTTGTGGTTTTATCTTTGCATAACATTCCTTGCAGTAAACTGGTTTTCCTTCTGTAGGCTTGAATGGCACTTCGCATTCTTTCTTACATTCAGAACAAACTGCTTTATGCATTTCTCTTGGGCCTTCATTGAAACTTCTTCCAAATCCGCCGCTTCTTGGTCTGTCGTTAAATCCCATGTGTGTATTTCCTCCGTATAGTTAACAATCAGAAATCGATTTCCGCTCTCAGATTGTCTTGGAAATAATGCTAATTGTGAGGTTATAAATCTATGCAATTTGGAAAATACCATCATGAGATTTTATAAGTATCATTTAATTATGAATTGTATGAATCTGAGAATTAAGATTGCTATTATCTTGTTTTCTGCCATAATTGCCCTTATGCTTATTGATTTTATAATCATTAGACTTATCTTGCCAAGTCAGATAGATGATGTAACTCCAAGCAGGCTATGCGATGAGAGATTATTGGACAAAAGCGAGGTTCTTATGGTTATTCCCTTGCGGGAGAATCAATCAATTGCAGATAATCCTGTCTGGTGCGAGCATATCAAGGAATTAAACAAAACCATTGGTATGCACGGAGTATATCACACAGAAAAGGAATTTATGCACGCAAGGGATAAGGATTATATAAGAATTGGAATGGAAGAATTTTATAAGTGCTTTGGTTTTTATCCTAATATCTTTGAGGCTCCGCAATTTTCTTTATCTGAAGATAATGAGAAAACCCTCAGAGAGATGAATTTTACAATATTAAAATCACTGCGCCAGATAACACATAAGGTTTATCATTGCACAGATTATGAGAAGAAATCCTGGCTTGTTAAATTGAACTATCTGAATAAGATTATCTGATTCCCTAACAACGCCCCAACAATCCCAATCAGAACCTTTTGGTGTACTTCATATAACTGGCAATAATTATCGCGATTATCACAACAATCACTCCCCAAGATGTGAGCAGTCTGTGCATCCACCCTTGCAAAAGCACAGGAAGAAGCGAAAGCACAACAACAAGAGCAAGCGCAATAAGAAAACCAGTAAATCTTGTTTTTCCGGTGCGCTTCGAAACTTTGACAATCCAGTTGTAAATAGTGTCGCCAAAGAAGAAAATTGCAGCCAGTATTGCCACAAGCAGCAAGTTGTCAACAACCAGATTGATTATATCTTGTATTGTCATTTTACAAATTAACAAACGCCTTTATTTAAATCTGCCTTTATCTCAATTCCCATTTTATCCTTTTAATAACATCTAGAAGATGGTTAAGAACTTCATCATTCTTGAACCTAATAGTCTTGAAGCCTCTTGCTTTTAGTTTTTTATCTCTATACCAATCAGCTATCCTCTGTCTTCTTTTGTTATGGTATTCCCCATCAATCTCAATAAGAAGCATTTTAGCAGGGCAATAGAAATCAATAATCCAGCCATACATCAAAGCTTGCCTATGAAACTTATATCCAAGCTTTCTTTTTCTTATCGCTTGCCATAGAATAGCTTCTGATTCTGTTGGATTATTCCTCATACTTTTAGCAAACTTATATTTCTCTTCACTACATTCATTTCTATGAGGTTTAACATGAACACTCTTCTTCTTCCCATACCTCGCAATAAACCAATCCAAAAACCCCATATACAAATCAAGCAGATTATTTATTTAAACCCTTAGATGTCCGATTCCCCCAATTTCTAGGAAAATCTATCGACGATAGAAAAAACGCCCCAACCGGGAATCGGACCCGGATCTCATCCGCGACAGGGATGTGTACTAAGCCATTATACGATTGAGGCTTATCCTTTTTTAGCAGAAACCATTTTTAAATCTATTGTGGGATGTTGGAATTGCAAGATTTAAATATTCAATTTATCTTTATGCCATATGAAAAAGAGCTTACCTGCAAACAAGTCTCAAAATAAAACAAATAAAACTTGGTACATATTAGGGGGGATTCTAATTGTTGCCCTTGTAATTCTGGCAATATACTTCATCAAGCCATATCAAAATAATAATCCTGCAGATAACTCAACACTTTCCATAGGGAATTCGCCAATAATAGGCGACAAGAATGCTCCCCTTACTATTTATGAATTTTCAGATTTTTCATGCCCATTCTGCGAAGCAGCAGAAGGAGCTAATCCCAAAGTGATTGATATGTTGAAAGCACAAATGCCTGACTGGGAGGCGCCTGTTCCAAAGATAAAAGAAGAATATGTCAAAACAGGAAAAGCAAAAATTGTCTTCAAGTATTTCCCAGGACACGGCGCAGGGCTTGTTGCTCATGCAGTTTCCCTGGGTGTTTACAAGCAGAATCCTGCTTTGTTTGAGAAATTCGCAGAGGAAGCATTCGCTTCTCCTGATGACTTAATGGACTTGAACAAGATGAAAGCTCTTGCAGTCTCTCTTGGAGCAGATGAAACCCAACTTTCGCAATACATTGCTTCAGGAGAATATCAGGCTCAGCTCCAGAGTGAAGTTAATATGGCATTAGCCAATGGTGTCCAGGGAACACCAACATTTATCATAAATGGAAAGGTAATTTCAGGTGCCCAGCCTTTCTCAGCCTTCAAGAAAGTCATAGATGCAGAACTTGCCAAATAATCACGCAATAAATCATACAAATCTTAATAAACTTCTTCTTTTGATTTTGAATCATGTCAACAACCAATTATCATGGCTTTACGTTCATAGATAAAGAAGGCTTTTGCTACCCGTACGAGAAGGAAAACGGGCCTGTTGGGAATTGGATGTTTTCATATTATTTCAGCAGAAACGACAGGAAAATAAGCATTTTTGCAGAGATAAACCCTAAATACACATTCGAAGACGCATCAAAAGTCATAAAGTTGCATAAAAGCATGCCTGTCATATTAAAACCAGGCCAAACTAATGAGCTTCATAGAACTATTACATCTTTACTGGAAAAAATGATTGCGCAGAAGTCGAGGAGTGATATTGGAGAGCTTGCTGTTAGTTAAGATTATTTCTTCTCATTTCCATTGCCATTCCCATTTCCAGGAATTGGCCCAACAGGCACTTCCATGTCGCTCTCGCTTGGCACTTTTACAATGTCAGCGACTTTATCTCCCTCTTTAAGCTTAACAACATGAACTCCCTGCGTTGCTCTTCCCATAACTCTAAGTTCTTTCATCTTAACTCTTATTACCATTCCCTTGTTTGTTGTTATAATAACAGAATCCTTGTCATTCACAGAAAGAGAGCCAATAACCTGCCCTGTTCTCTCGCTTACATCCAGATTAATAACTCCCTTGCCAGCTCTTCCTGTCTTTCGATATCCTTCGAGTGCTGAACGCTTGCCAAATCCTTTAGCACTGACTGTCAATATGGTTGTTTTATCTTCTTTCAAAGGCAAACTTTCTAAAGAAACTACTTCATCCCCGCTCCTTAAGTGTATTCCTTTAACCCCATAGCTCACCCTGCTCATTGGGCGCACTTCATCAGAATTAAATCTTATTGCATATCCTTTCTTGGTTATTATCAGCACTTCCTGCTTGTCCTCAACCCTCTCAACATTTATTATTGAATCAGAATTATCCGCAGGCAGGTTCATTATCCTAACCCCTGTGCTTCTTGGTCTTGACACAAGTTTAAGAGGCAGTTTCTTTACCATTCCAAGTCTGGTTACGAACATCAGGTAGCCTGTTTCAAAATTCCTTATTCCCATTACATTTGCGACTGTCTCATCCTTCAGATTAAGCATGTTCACTATAGCTTTTCCTTTGCCCTGTCTTTCAGCAGCAGGAACATCATTGGCTTTTGTCCAATAGACTCTTCCCCTTGATGTGAAGAACAGCAAATGGTCATGCGTCGAGCATGCAATTAGCTTCTTGACAATATCCTCTTCCTTCAATTCCCCTCCAGAAACACCTGCTCCTCCTCTCTTCTGCTCCTTGTATGATTTCAAGTCAACTCTCTTTATGTAGCCGCCCTCTGTTATCATTACAGCAACATCTTTTTTCTCAATTATATCCTCTTCAGATATTTCCTCAACAGTCTTAACAACTTTCGTCCTTCTCTCATCCCCATACTTGCTCTTTATCTCAGAAACTTCTTTCTTTATTATCTTCAATATCTCTTTTTCATCGCCAAGTATCTTCTTCAGTTCAGCAATAGTCTCCTTTAGGACTTTCTCCTCATCCTTCAGCTTGGATGCTTCCATGTGTGTCAGCTGTTGCAGCTTTATCTCAAGAACAGCTTTAGCTTGTCTCGTTGTTAATCCAAACTTCTTCATCAAGCCCTCATGAGCCGCAGTTGCATTGTCTGATTTCTTTATGTAGTCAACAATCTTGTCAATTTCCTTCAGGGCTATCAGCAATCCAGCAACAATTTCCATTCGCTCTTCAGCTTTTGTAAGCTCAAACTTACTTCTCTTTCTTACAATAACTTGCCTGTACTTGACATATTCAGAAATAAAATCTCTCAAGTTTAGAACTCTTGGCTTCTTATCCACAAGAGCAAGCATGTTGGCATCAAAGCTTGTCTGCACATTTGTCAATTTGTAAAGCTTGTTCAAGGTGTACTTTGGATCAACGCCTTTTCTCAGCTCAATAACCATGCGCACTCTTCCTTTTGCAGATTCATCCCTTATGTCCCAGATGTCTGGGAATTTCTTCTCAGAGGCAAGGCGGGCAATTTCCTTTACAAGTTCTGCCTTATTCACTTGGTAAGGAAGTTCTGTTATGACAATTGTAGGCTTGCCTTTATGCTCTTCCATTGATATTCTTGACCTTAAGATAAGCTTGCCTTTGCCAACTCGGTACACATCCTTTATTCCAGAACCCATTACCAAACCCCCTGTTGGGAAGTCGGGCGCTCTTATTATTTCGCATAATTCATCAATAGTTATTGCAGGCTTGTTGATATATTCTATAATTGCATCACATACTTCTGTGAGATTATGAGGAGGTATATTTGTTGCCATTCCAACTGCAATTCCTGTTGCGCCATTAATAAGCAGATTCGGCAATTTTGCAGGCAACGTGTCTGGCTCCTTTGTAGAGTTGTCAAAATTAGGAATCATTTTCACAGTTTCCTTGTCAATATCTCCAAGCATTTCAGCAGAAATCTTGCTCAGCTTTGCTTCAGTGTACCTTTGCGCAGCAGGAGAATCGCCATCCATCGAACCAAAGTTACCCTGTCCTTTTACCAAAGGATAACGCAATGAGAAGTCCTGCGCCATTCTTACCATAGAATCATAAACAGCAATATCCCCGTGAGGATGGTATTTACCAAGGCACTCACCGACTATTCTTGCAGATTTGACAGTTGGCTTGCTTGAGTCAAGTCCAATTGAGTGCATCGCATAAAGTATTCTTCTATGAACCGGCTTTAATCCGTCTTCCACAGCAGGCAAAGCTCTCTGCACAATGACAGACATTGCATAGTCCAAGTACGCTTGCTCCATCTCCTCGACAATTTCAACACCCTCTACTCCTTTCTCAATCATGTTCTTCTCCCTTCTCTTTTCTTCAGACTCAGCTGCCTTCTTGTCAACCTTCTGCTCTTCAGCAATTTTCTCTTCTGGTGTTTTATTTGGTGTCATTTTGTTATTTCTCCCCCTTAGCAACTGCTTTTTTCATGTCTTTGATTATCTTTTTATCTCCTTCATGTTCCTTCTCAGATATTTCAGGAAATATTCCCTCATAGCCACAATCTTTGCATCTTCTTGCTCCTCCAAATATGCCTCCAGCTACAAAATCAGTATCTTCGCTTCCGCATTCAGGACATATTATTGTCATTTTAAATATCAATCTGGGCTTCGTGAGCCCTCTCAGCTATGAACTTTCTTCTCTCTTCAACATCTTCTCCCATTAATTTCGAGAAAACTTCATCTGCAATCGCTGCATCTACAATAGTTACTTTCTTCAACAGCCTTGTTCTTGGATTCATTGTTGTCTCCCATAGCTGCTCAGGGTTCATCTCTCCCAAACCCTTGAATCTCTGCACATCAACATTCCCACCCATTTCTTTCAGCACATCTTTAAGTTCATCATCCGAATAAACATAATGATCTCCTCTCTTTCTTATCCTGTAAAGCGGCGACACCGCGATGTATAAGTTTCCATTCTCAATCAGCTTTGGCATGAATCTGAAGAAAAATGTCAGTAACAGCGTTCTAATGTGCGCGCCATCAACATCTGCATCAGTCATTATTATTACCCTTGAATATCTTAAGTTTTCAATATTGAATTGCTCGCCTATTCCTGTTCCAACTGCGGTGATTAAATTGGAAATTTCCTCGTTTGAGAATACTTTCAGGGGATTTGCCTTTTCAACATTAAGGATCTTGCCTTTCAATGGAAGGATAGCCTGATATTCCTTATTTCTAGCTTGTTTCGCGCTTCCTCCTGCTGAATCTCCCTCAACAAGATAAACTTCTGTCTCTTCAGCCTTGCTTCTTGAGCAATCAGCAAGCTTTCCAGGCAAGCCTGCAAATCCAAATGCGCTCTTTCTTCTTACTAATTCCTTGGCTTTCTTTGCAGCATTCCTTGCTTTCTGCGCTTCAAGAGACTTGTTAACAATTGCTTTTGCAACCCCTGGGTTCTCTTCAAAGAATTCTGATAGCAAGTCCATTGTTATGCTGTCAACAATTCCCTTTATCTCTGAATTGCCCAATTTTGTCTTGGTTTGTCCCTCAAACTGCGGCTCAGGAACCTTTGCAGATAAAATAGCAGTCAATCCTTCACGGACATCATCGCCTGTAAGGTTTTCCTTCATAAGCTTGTTCTTGGTGCCATAATCATTTATAGCCCTTGTCAGCGCTGTTTTAAATCCAGCCACATGAGTTCCACCCTCAACAGTGTTTATTGTGTTCACAAAGCTCAATACATTCTCCTGATAGCCATTGTTATACTGAATAGCACACTCAATTACAACACCTTCGCTCTCTTTTAAGAAATAAACTGGCTTGTGTATAGCCTCCTTGTTTTTGTTTACCCATTTTATAAATTCAATAAGCCCGCCTTCATAATGGAATGTCTCTTTTTTCTTGCTTTCTTCCTCTTCAAGTATTATTTTAACTCCTTTATTAAGGAAAGCAACCTCCCTCAATCTAGTTTGTAGTGTCGAAAAATCAAATTGTGTTGACGAAAAAATAGAATCATCTGGGGAAAATGTGATTTCTGTGCCCGTTTCATCCTTATCGCATGTTCCAACAACTTTTACATCATATTGTGGCTTTCCAATCTTGTATTCCTGCTGGTAAATCTTGCCTCCTCTCTTCACGCGCACTTTCATCAACTTGGAAAGAGCCGCAACTACAGAAATACCAACACCGTGCAAGCCTCCGGAAACCTTGTAGCTTCCTTTTTCGAATTTCCCGCCCGCATGAAGTTTCGTGACAACTATTTCCATGGCAGATTTCTTGTAAATTGGATGCGGTTCAACAGGGATTCCTCGCCCATTATCAACAACAGTCACGCTTCCGTTCTTGTTTATAGCCACAGTTATAAGGTCGCAATAGCCCGCCATTGCCTCATCAACAGAGTTGTCAACAACTTCATAGACAAGATGATGCAATCCAGGCTTTCCTGTGCTTCCAATGTACATCGCAGGCCTGTGCCTTATGCCCTCAAGCCCTTCAAGAACTTTTATGTGCTCAGCGCCATATGATTTTGCCTTTTCTTCCCCAGATTTTCCAGCCATTTTCAGTTTCCTTGGATATTTTTCCTAATTTTCTTACCATAAAAAATGAAAGTTTCTTTATAAACCTTACTATGCCAAAATCGATTTTATCGTCGATAAAACTACTTTTTTAAGAATTTTGCTGAGATTTGATATTGTTATGCAGAATTATTTCTTGTCAGGCTTTGTCTCTTTTTTCTCAGCTTCTGGTTTTGCTGCCGCCTTCTTGCTTACTTCTTCTTTCTTGGCTGCTTCTTTCACAGCAGTCCTCTCTTTAACAATCCTGTAAGCTTCTGTCCATTTCAGCCTCTTTTTGTCTCTCTTCAAGTTTAATGCATTTCTTCTGCATTTGCTTGAGCAATAAAAATTCATGCTTCCGTCATTTGTTATCAAATGCACTCCCTTGTAAGGGCTTGCTTCTCTCCCGCAAAAAACACATTTTGTCATGTTAGTAAAAGAACTTAATTATGTAGTTCTTAACCTCCTGTTTTCTCTGATTCTTCTTGCCTCAATTTCAGTTTCTCTGAGAGTTAACAAATCGCCAATTCTTATTGGTCCCTTTACATTTCTTCTCATTTCCTTGCCTTTATTTTTGCCCTCAAGTACTGTAATATTCACTTGGGTTACTTCTCCTCTTGCCCCTGTTCGTCCCACAACAGAATCAACGCGGGCATTAACTGGGCCCTCTGAACTGAATCTGCTTGAGATTGTTCCTGTAGAAGCTTTGCCTTCTGCAACGTTATCCTTAACTCTTTGTGTTTTTCCGCCGCCCATGTTTACTTAGAAGCCTGTTTTTTAATTTGAGCGATTTCAGCTTCAGCATCTCCAGAATTAATTACTGCAACAGAAGAGGCCTTTACATTTATTCCTGCAGCGATTCCAAGTTTCTGCTTTGAATCAACTTCAACGCAGGGAATTCCCTTTTCCTTGCATAAATTTGACAAGTGAGAAATAATTTCCTTAGGCTCGACGTCTTTTGCAAAAACAACAAGTTTAGCCACGCCTAACTCTATAGCTTTTGTTACTTCATTCGTTCCTTTGTCTATTTTTCCGGTTTTTCGCGCTGTCTCAATGACATTATAGAAGTCCATTTGGCCTCCGTCTCCGACTTCATCGGTTAATACTCTCTAAAAAACGTGCTTTATAAATGTTTTTGTGTGTTATCACCAATTCACATTAGTCTATATCTTTTTCTTTCTTGTCTTTCGCTTATACTTTTGCAATATTCATAAGCATTTCCAATGTATATCATTGAGAGAAGTTCAATCTTTTTTCCTTTGCTGATTTTCATCTTTGATATCTCCATCTCCAATCTTCCCATTTTTATTGATAATTCATCTATCGCCACGTAACTATTACCTCATCAGTTCTTTCCCTTGGCGCAATATCAACTTTCTTGGCATCTTCTTTTATGCCTGCATTGAACATTATCTCTCCAGTATACGCAATCATTCCTGCGTTGTCAACAAGCAAGGAACGCTCTGGACAGAAGAATTTGGCCCCTCTCTCTTCGCACATCATCCTGCACATCTCCTGAAGGCGAGAATTGCAAGCAACACCCCCTCCTAAAACTAATTCATTCTTTCCAGTATGAGCCATTGCCCTCTCAGCAGCCTCCACAAGCATTGGAAAAGCCGTTTCCTGAAGAGAATATGCTAAATTCTCAACCTTCTCACCCTTGTCGAAGAGCTGCTGCAGCCTTGTTTGCATTCCTGAGAAAGAGACATCCATTCCCTTTATTGAATAAGGAAGTTCAATGTATTTCCCGCCCTTTGCAGCAATTTCCATCTTTGGCCCTCCTGGGAAAGGCATCCCAAAATGCCTTGCAACTTTATCAATAAAATTCCCAACACCAATATCAAGAGTTTCGCCGAAAATCCGGTATTTCCCGGACGCAAAAGCAATTATTTGAGTATTAGCCCCTGAAGCATAAAGCAAAACAGGATCATGAGCGCCGACGCTTCTTCCAATCTCAAGATGAGCAATGCAATGATTCACAGGAACAATTGGCACTCCCAGCTCGAGGGCTTTTTTCTTTGCAAAATGCAAGCCAGCAATCAGACAAGGAGATAATCCTGGCGCATTTGATAAGGCAATTGCAGTTATTTTCTTCTCATCAATTCCTGCTTTTTCGAGCGCATCACTCCATAATTTATCAGAAACTTTTCTATGATGATTTGCAGAATCCATAGGCACAATCCCTCCTTTCTCAGGAACATACATGTCTCTCAAGTTAGCCAGAATCTTACCTTTGTCAACAATTCCCACTCCAAACGTGTGTGCCGTGCATTCAATGCCTATTATCATATTCCAGAAAAATAGAGGTGATTTATAAATTTATAGAAAAAAGATAATTAATGGGCGAGTTTTTCGCCCATTAACTTTGAAAATAAAAACTAAAAAGCGCCGTGATATGTTGGATTAAAGATAAAATAAGAATTTTACTTCTTCTTCTTTCTTCCGCCTCTTGCCATTTTAGCTTCGCACACGTTTCCCTTGCCATCAACGTAGTAAAGATATCCAGGCTTTCTTGTTACAGCGTTTTTTACCAGTATTGTTCCCATTTAACACCTCCTTTTAATGAAAATTGTTATCTAACTTTAATCGACGATATATTTAAACCTTTCTCTCCTCGACGGGAAAATCAATTCTTCAGGCTTTTAGTGGCTGCCATTTCTTGCGAAATGCGCTTTCAGTATATTTCGCACAGAAGCTCTTGGTGTTTCAGTTTTGTTTTTATGTGTCTCATAAAATTCTGCGAATTCTTTTCCAAAAAGCTGCGGTGTGGGATATGCAAAATAATCACAGAGCAGCGCTAGTATGCCCAAATTATGTCTTCTAGTAACTCCGACAGCGTGTGAATTAATCAATCTCCCCCCGTATTTATGAACTGCATAATTCAGGATGGTTTCAGGAGAAACAACTCTCTCCAGATTTGCCACAATTATTTCTTCAGGTTTTGCCTCCGCATCTTTTACAGCAGCCTTATCTTCAAGTTTCATATTTCTCTTACCTCCGAGCCTATAAATTCACACTTCATTTTATCAAGTCTGTCAATATGGGAGATATCTAAGCCAGATCTGAAGATTTGCTTTCCAACAGGCACTTCAATAACATCATCCCTCACCTCGCCATTCAAAACATAAAACCCAATTAATCTATCTTCTTTATTGCTGCTGTCTCTGGTTTTTCTGGCAATTATTGGTGCAACCCTAATGGTCTCAGTTACAACTCGGTAAGTAACATCTTTACCCTCGTCATTGAAAAAGGGATATTCTTTGGACATTTTGTTTATTCTCCGTTATATTCCGCGTTTTCCGGATGAGCAAATGGCGCTGAAACTATTTTATAAGTTTTTCTATGTTCTCCCTCACGCCAATGAGGACGATAAAATCCCACAAGATAGTTGAATTCTTCATCTCGAGGCATATCTCTTGCTGGCTCAACTGCAATTGCTGTTTGTTCTAATGTTTCTCTCATTTTGTCAGTTTTTCCTTTCATTTTTTGGTTTGCTGAAAGCCAAATCCGTTCCGAACTTAATAGAAAAGTAAATTCCCTGTAAAGCCCAGAAGCGGATATGACTTTACAGTTAGTGGATGAGTATAGCTAGTGCTACAATAGAATACATACATACTCCATTCATTCTAGCTACGTTCATGATTATTACTATTATCTCTTATTTATAAAATTTTGTATTGTCTTCTTATTCTTCTCATTAATTGGCAATTCAATCAACTTTGCAAATTCTCTCTTTGGCTCAACGTAAAATGTGAATGGTTTTACAATTCTTATTTCCTGGACATTATTCTTATTATCCACCCAAATAGCTAAGAAAGGAAAGAAAACAAAAAAAGAGTGAATTCCCCATTTACCAGGGCAATCAAACAATAAGTTCTCAGAGTTCTTTGATTTGAACATCAAGCCTATAAATTGCTCTGAAAAAGCCAATTTTCTCGCTTCAATATTAATCTTTTTGCCCTTAAAACCAACCTTTATGCTTTTCATTTTTCATCCCCTTTAATTCCATGAACTTCGTATGCAATCTTTCGATGTTGTCTTCGCACACAAAATCATGCTGCCGAAAACCTCCTCCAAAAGTCTTAGGCACATGCATTAATTCATGGATTATAACCCTATCCTGCTCATGCTTCGAGAGTTTATCAAACCTTTCTAAGAATTCAATTGTGTAAAATGCCTTTGTTCCCATTGCTTTTTGCATCACCTTGCCTAGAGCATGGCATCTTGCGATTGTCCTCCTTGTTGAAGAGCCAAAACTTCTAAGGCATCCAACTCTCTCCGCATCAATGTGATTCATCCCAAGAGTCTTGATAACATCATTCATCCTCTCTTTCAAGTCAGGCGCCTCTTCGTATTTCATGATTATTCAAAGAATAAAGATGTTTTAAAGATTATTAATCTAATTCTCTCTTTGAGATAAGATATTATCTATCTCTGAGCGCAAATAAACATATCTCACCTGATTGTCAAATGAGAAAAATCTATAGAATGTTGAAGGGCAATAATCTTTTCTATATTTCTGCGCAAGATATTGAAATTCTTTATCCCTTTCTCTATCAAACTGGCACAATTGCATCCCTCTCTTCAGAAAAGCTATATCTCTCCTTACCTCTCGCAGATATAGCTCAATATACTCTGTATTCACATAATGGTGAATTCCAGTTAACTTTGCAGCCACTAATTCAAGCCCTGTCTTGCATTCTTCAATAAATGTATGTGTTGTTTCCATGTTATAATTATCAAATCAGCTTACAAAACCTCAAACATCCAATTCTTCCTTGCATCCTGCCCCAAATATGCAATCCTGCTCGCAGGAACTCCGATTTGCCTTGAGATATATTCCTTGATAACCCTTTCTGCGCCAGAATCCTCAGGATAACTCAGTTTGAGGAGATATCGATTGTTGCCAAAGCCCTCCCAATTATCTTTTGTTGAATTAAACACAACCTTGACCGTTATTTTCATTCCCATTTTGTTATTTTACCTCTATCACCTTGTCCCTTGATGTCGGATTCTTGATTTTTATATTTTTATATGATATGCCCAATTCCTTAGAAAGCAAGTTTATAACGCGGAGGTTAGCCTTGTTGCCCTCAGCAGGTTCTTTAACCTCAATTTTATATTCATTTTCTCCGATTTTCTCAATTTTCTCCTCTTTTGAGTTAGGTTTTACCTTGACTTTTATTATCATATATTCTTGTATATAATCTTGTTTAAATATTATCTTACTGCCAACAAATCTATATGGCACATGAAGAAAAGGCACAGGAAGACGAAGATTGCATAGTCAGAAATGAAAAAACGGGAGAGATATTCATGAGATTTAATCGTCCTGAAGACAAGCAGGCCTTTCTCAAGGGATGGGAGAGAAGATTAACGATATTGGATGAAGGTTACAGATGCGGGCAGTGCGCAGCCTATCCCTGTTTCAGAGGTTATAAAGAAGAACATCCTGCAGGATTCTGTTTCCAGGCAACAAGAAGATGCAGGCAGGAATGCAGGGCATATATTGAGAAAACAATTGATGGGCTTAGTGCTCCAGGAAACGGGGGAACATGCAGAAGATCCGGGAGAGAAGTTGAATATGAACAAGATTGCCATATTCCTGAGATGAGAAGCAAGGTTAAGAAATAACTCTATCGTGTGACTATTTCAATCCCATCCCGATGCTTCAGAACATAATCTTTTCCAACAGCCTGCTTTGTCTTCAGGCTTATTGCTTTTACGAAATTCTTTCCTATGTCAGTGTGCAGGCGGAAAGCAAAATCAAGAGCAGTTGAGCCATTCTTCATTATATAGCAATCAGGAAGAACATTTCCCTTGCTGTCAGTCATCTTTGCGCCTGCAGGAAAGACGCAAAGGTAATCCATTATCTCAAAAACAACTTTGTTCATAACCTCTTGTATTCCTGTGCTCCCGAACTTGTCAAGAATCTTCTGAATCTCATTAAGGGCTTCTTTCTGCTTCTCACTCAATTCCTTCTTTACTTCAAACTTATTCTCTCCAGGAATATATTCAACCAATCCAACTCTGTCAGCTTGCCTTAGGCTAAGCTCGCCATCAGCAAAGCACGGCACAATAGGATAATCAAATTGTTCCTTTATCCTGTTGAAATTAGCTTCTCCATTCGGGCGGTCAATCTTGTTAGCTGCAATTATCATTGCTTTTGTCTGTTTTCTAAGCATATGCGCAAACATTGCCAGCTCATTTGGAGTCCATGCACTCGGCTTCTCAACATTCAAGTTGGATTTCAGAATCACTCGCTTGACATCCTCCGGAGTTACTTTCAAGCCAGAGAACTGTTTTGCAACAGATTCTGCAAAATTTATCTTTTGCATCTCTGTTTTTCTTGCGAACACATCCCAGACTTTCCTTAAAATGCCCCAATACCATAAGTCAAGCTCGCGTTCAATGAACTCAATGTCTTTTGCAGGGTCATAATCTTTTGTTGGCTTTCCTTCTCCATCTGTCTCTCCTGACATATCAACAACATGAATGAAAGCATCAGCTGCAGCCAAGTCACTCAGGAATTCATTCCCAAGTCCTTTGCCTGTTGATGCTCCTTCCACAAGCCCTGCAACATCCATCAATTCAAATGGCACAAATCTCCAATCTTTTTTCACATATCCTTCTCTTGGATTAGAAACCCTGCCAAACTCTGGCGCCAAGTCTTTGATTTTGACATAAGCCATTCCATGATTCGGCTTTATTGTGGCAAAAGGATAATTTGCAATAAGAACATCCATTAAAGTGGCTGCCTTGAAGACTGTCGATTTTCCCGAGTTAGGCTTACCCACCAAACCTATTAGCATTTCAATTCCTCTAAGAGTTCGCTCATCTTCCTGGCAAGGTCCTCAAAAGTCCCGTCATTTGAGATATAGATATCCGCCATGCTATAACATTTCTCAGACTGCTGCCCGTGCGATGCTTCTCCAACACCCCTGTCTCTGGCATCCATTGCCTTTATCTCCTCAAGCGTCTTAGGATCACTGTCTTTATTTCTTGCAAGAATCCACTGCAATCTCCTCTCTATAGCAGCGTCAACCCCTATAAGGAAAAAGTTGCCAAGCTTTTTGAAAGCCTCAACCTCCCCAGGGTTTCTTATCCCGTCAATAACATACTTCTTGCTAGGATCTATCTTCTTTATTATCCTCTCAGCCCAATAGCCATTGCCAAACTTCTCCCTCATTGCATTTCCCAAGTCCTGGAGAGCCTTCCTTTCTATAGGTATACTTAGCTTTTTAGCCTCATCACGGACTTCCTCAGAGAGCTTATGGTAAATAAACCCCTTCTCAATGAGCATTTCAACAAGGACAGTTTTCCCCGATGCAATAGGCCCTGTTATGCCAATTATCATAAAACTACCCAAAAACTAAACTTTATATATATTCTTAATCTCGAGTTTTTATAAAGTTTAAAGATCCCATAGCTCAGTTGGTTAGAGCACCGCTCTTATAAGAGCGCATTCCGATAGGAGTGTGATTTCAGGCTTAAAAGCAGGAAATAAGCTAAGAAAGGCGGGGGTCCTGGGTTCGAATCCCAGTGGGATCATTTCTGTTCACCAATGCGAGGAGCTTCGCAGCTCGCAAGCGAGAAGCCTTAAGACGAGAGCGAATCAGAAATAGTTAGTGAATCGAAGAGAGTATCATTTTAAAGACAAGAGCAAGTTAGAATTAGTAGTATTCTAATGCAGCAAGAACAAATCAGAAATAGTTTTCTAGCAGCGAGAGAAATATCAAATAGCTTTCGCTAAATACTAATCAAGATTTTTGAGGAAGAGACACAGAAAACTCTAAGAAAGATATGCAGACAGTCTATTCCTTATTTAAGGGAAGCCTATTTTTGCCATACTTTCCATAGGTTAAGGAAATATATAAAGGTTGTTTCTCACTACTCAGTACTTAAAATTGTTATTTCTTGCATAAAGCAAGGGCATATGAGCTATCATCTGAAGTGAATAGCTCAACTTCGCCAAAATACATTGTCAGATATCCTAAGAAATCCTCTCTCTCATAGTGGTATGTCATTGCTACAATTATCTGGTCGCCTTTACCGAAATGCACTTTCTTGTTCTGGAAATTTATCGCCTTATCTTTCTTCACAGTATAGAAGAATTCAATTCTTGAATTTCTGAATCTTGCATCATATTCTATATCCCCCCTCTCAAACCCTAACTGTAATAGAATGTATCCAAGGAATTTATCAAATCCTTTGTTTTCCCTGCATGCCTTGACAAGGTCATCCTGCATTCTCTGATTGTTCAGTCCGTTTCCAATTAGCAGTACATCTCCTTCTTTCATCGCGCTTCTTATTTCGTAAAGCAGCTCATGAATCTCAAAATTACCGAGGGTATTGCCTAAAAGCAGGAAGAAGTTTCTCTTGTAATCTCCTTTTCTCAGCAAAGGCATAACATTCTCAAGGTTCTCAAAATCAGAAATATTCCACTGTACTTTTATAACCTCTGCACTATTCAGCTTGTCGACAGTTTCAATGGCATGTTCTACCATATGGCTGCTAATATCAATCGGGCAATATCTTATTTTCTTGATTTTGTTCCTCAAATTCTCAATAAATAATGCAGCTTTCTTCCCATTTCCGCAACCCAAATCAATTATGTTAATGGGTTCTTTTCCGACTTCATCGAGAATTTCTTTCATATGTGCATTAATCAAGACAAGCTCCTTTGACCATGACATTGCTCTCGTTTCCTGCGTACCATTTGTTGTTTCACTCTCTTCTTTTGCTACTAGGTCAAGATAAGCCTGTGCCTGTTCTGGTGTCAGATACCAAAGCTTGGAGTCAGCAATGTTCCACACTCGGGTCTTGCCGTCTAACGAGTAGCCTCTCTTAAGAAGTTCCTTGAAGATGAGGTCATTGAATTCCATATTAAATAGGAAATGCCTTAAGGGTTTTTATGTCTTTCTCTTTAAATTAACCCTTAGTGGTAGTAAAATGAGAACATTTAAAAGTTATCCGCATTTTCTCACTTTAAGCCCCCGTAGTCTAGTGGTCAAGGACGAGGCCCTTTCGCGGCCTAAACCCGAGTTCAAATCTCGGCAGGGGCATCTAAGAGATTTGAACGAGGAGAGTTCATATCACTTCAACTTGTGAGAGTTGAAGTTGTCCACGGAACTTGTTCTGTGGCATCGGCAGGGGCATTTTCCTCACAACAAAACTTAAAAACATCAAAATGTAGATTTAGTTATATACAAAG
>CAYGYN010000096.1:0-2544 GCA_964354195.1 Candidatus Woesearchaeota archaeon
TTTGCAGGATTTGATGCAGGAATGCCCCCTTGAACATTGAACATCGGGTTTGCATTATAAGCATAAACCCCCACAAAACCAATAAGAATTAATCCAATAAGCAGTGAAGAAATAAAATATTTTCTCTCCAAATTCACCTCAATTTTCATATCAAATAAAGATAAAGCGATTATTTAAACTTTACAATTTCTTCCAATTCCACACCAATAGTATAAGCAGCATAATCAAGCCTCCAAAGGCAAACCAAGCCCAGGGACTCAAAGAACCCAATATTGCCTGTGCTTGAACAGTTGCCTGCTGGGTGGCTGCCTGCGCAGGCGCAGCAGCAAGCATTGCTCCGGAAGATTCAGCAGTTTTTTCAAGAGTTCTTTGAACTCCTAATTGAGATTTGTAATACCAAGATATAACTCCTGTAGCCAGAGCAGAAATAAGCACAGCAGGCACAATCCCCTTCAATTTTGAATAAACATTTCCTTTCTTTGGCGAAATCACAATAAGCTTGTTGGCAACCTTGTATCTCTCAATCTTTTTTCCCTTTGTGCTCCAGAAGAATCCAGAGATTCGCTCAATTATCCCTGCAGAGACAAGCTTGTCAATGTTGTATTCAACAGTGTTCAACGGCATTCCAAGTTCAGATGCAACCTCAGAAGCAGAAGCTTCTTTCTCAGCCAAGAAATTCACAATCTTCTTGCAGCTTGGGTTTGAAATAATCTCCCCAAGCTTCTTTGACTTTTCATCATCCAGCGAAAAAAGAAGATATTTTTCAGTCATCTTAGAATTACTTTATCTTGAAAACCACATTCACCTGTGCAGTCACGTCCTTTTCTCCAGGCTGTATGTTTGTTGTGGCAACTTTCGCTTCTGCTCCGCCGCTAGCCATGGCAACATTATCATACAATCTCCAAGGATAATAATTGAAGTTTGATTCAGATACGCTTTGTATTCCTACAACGCTCTTTCCCAAGCCAGAAGCAACAGAGTCAGCTTTTGTTCTTGCATCCTCACTTGCCTTCTTCAATGCAGCTGCCTTGTATTGATTTTCAAGATCTGGAGACAACTCAAAATTAATATAATTGATAAGAGCCCCTCCGTCGATGCCTCCGTCAATAACCGAGCCAACTTTGTCGGTATTGTTAGCATTTAATTGGACTTTGATGGAGTGGGTTGCCTTGTATCCAAGGAACTTCTGCTTGTTGTCTTCCCAAGTGTAATCAGGATAAACATTAAAGTCAGAAGTTGTAATATCCTTCCTTTCAAGCCCTATTTTAATCAAGTTTGTAATAACCTTGTCCACAACATCCGCATTCGCATCCTTGGCTTCCTGTGCAGTTGTTCCATTAGTTTGCACATTGAAATAAACACTTATAACATCAGGGGTGGCTTTTATTGTCGCATCTCCATTTACATTGATAGTTGTAGCAGTCTCATGTATATTTGCTTTCCAATAGAGAAATCCGCCAGCAGCCCCGACTAAGAGAATTGCTGCCACGATAATCAATGTTATCTTTACTGATGTTTCCATAATCTCCACAAGAAAAACATATATTTAAACCCCTCGATAACTCCAAGTTTGTTTGAAGTTATACTAAATTAGCATAATATTTATAAAAGAAAGATGAATAGTAAAATCATGAATAAATTTATTGAGATAATACTTGGCTTGGTTCTTATAATTACGCCAATTCTTATTGCTCTCTTGTTTTCAAGCTGGATGGATGCTGCTCTTTCCGTGCTAAAAGGCGGAATTCTCTGGGTCCTTCTTGGCGCAGGACTTGTTCTTGTAATGCTTGGCCTCTCTGAAATGAGAGAATAATTTTGTTTGCCGCAGTGAGGAGCTTCGCAGCTCGCAAGCGAGAAAGCCCGCAACAAGAGCAAATCAAAATCAGATAATTCAGAAACCATCATCAGATGCAATAGAAGAAGGGGTGATGTATCAGGGGAAACATAGTTTCTCATATACAACAATCAATAAAAATAAGTTTTTCTCTCCTTATCCATGGCTTATTGTAAGATATGTGGTGAAGAAAACTGCAAGAAGCATTCTTTTCTTCTTGGAAAAGCAATAACTCTGAAGGAATTCTCAGGCTCTTCCCCGCCTGAAATCTTCGTTGGCAGATGGAACTACCCAAATGTCTATACAGGCATTTTATCTCCTGAAGAATCTGGAAACATGCAGATTTTGTCTTCAGCAGAACTCTGGCACAAGAACAGGCTTTCAATACCCCAGATTCTCTCCCTTAGAAATAAATTAATTTATGGAAGAACCCAAAGCAATATCAGGATAGCAAAAAAGCCAGACACAAAATTCCTTCCAGTCATGCAGGAAGTTGCAATGACTCACAAGTCAGTCTCAACAGAATTTAAATTAAAAAAGCCAATCACAAAAAACCTTGAAAGAGATTCCAAAACCCCTTTAATCCAGCATGCAGCAGAAGTCTCTCAAGTAAGATTGCAGGAAAATGCAATTGTCAGGCCAAAAGTGGATTATCTTGTGAATGATACAGATGCCAAGTCCGCAACCTCTATCCTCGAGTTGGATAAGGC
>CAYGYN010000097.1:0-3899 GCA_964354195.1 Candidatus Woesearchaeota archaeon
TGCGCTTATATTTTTTACTTCTTAGCCTTTAACCCTAGAACTGTAAGAACGAAGATTATGAGATACATGAAGAATCCATAGACGCAGACAGGAATTCCTGAGATTTCCTGTGAGCAGGTTGCAGAATAGCAGTATCCTGCAAGCTTCTGGAATAGTTCTGTATATGAAAGGTAGCCTGAGAACAAGAGCCCTGCTATTGAGAGGATAAGAATGACTTTAAGGGCTGTTTGTTTCTTCATATACTTGATAGTTCTCTCTTGCTTTTATAACTTTAGAATAATATAAACATTTAAAAGGAAGTAGTTTCTTAGGATTTTATTAAACCACAAGGAGGTCAAAATGGTAACACAAGGATACTGTGTCAAATGCAAGGCGAAGGTCGACATAAAAGACCCTGTTGAGTCTGCTACAGCCAAGGGCGTAAAGATAGCAAAAGGAAAATGCCCTAAGTGCGGTATAACAGTCTGCAGAATGGGCGGAATTTGTAAGTAAGCCCTTATTTGTTTTATTTTAGCTGGAATAGTTATGTCAAGGCACTTGATGGAGATGTGCCTTGAGCATCCAAAAGTCCCAAACTAAAACTAAAGGACTTTTTGATTTAAATATAGAATTTATCTGAGAATTATGAAGAAGGAAGCGAAGAAAAAAGAAACGAATGAAAGGTACGAGAAGATAATTGAACTCGCTTCCAAGAAAAGCATTTTCTATCCTGCTGCTGAGATTTACCCAAACTCGCCGGCTGGTTTCTGGGATTTTGGGCCTATTGGACAGGCAATAAAGAGAAAAATAGTTGATTTCTGGAGGCATGAACTGCTGCAGAAGGAAGGGATGCTTGAAATCCATGGCTCACAAATTTTACCTGCTTCTGTGTTTGAGGGCTCTGGACACCTGAAGTCATTTGCAGACCCAATTGTGCAGTGTGTGAAGTGCAAGAAATTTGAGAGAGCAGACAGATTAATTTCTGAGAAGATTGGAAAGAATGTTCCTGAGTCTTTAGCTATTGAAAAACTTGAAGAACTCGTGAGAGAAAATAAAGTTAGATGTGCAAAGTGCGGCGGGGAGCTGGGCAAAGTTTCCAAATTCAACATGATGATTGAAACTTTAGTCGGAAGGCAGGGAGAATTCAAGACATTTCTCCGCCCAGAAGCATGCCAAAGCATTTTCCTGAATTTTGCAAGAATGGTTAAGACAATGAGACTGACATTGCCACAAGGCATCGCCCAGGCAGGAGGGGCTTTCAGGAATGAAATTTCACCAAGACAATCAATTACGAGAAGCGTGGAATTCTCGCAGATGGAAGCAGAGGTTTTCTTTGATGCAGAGAAGATAAATGAGGTTGAGAATTTTTCAGACGTGGAAAAATACAAGATAAGAGTCTTGAGGCTTGGAAAAGAGAAGATTGAAGAGTTTTCTGCTGCTGATTTAGTGGCTAAGAAAATTGTTCCAGGGAAGATTATTGCATATTATCTTGCAAGAACACAGCAAGTCTGGAGTGCAATGGGAATTCCTCTTGAAAAGCTGAGATTCAGGGAAGTTTGCCATGATGAGAGAGCATTTTATTCGCTTTCGACTTTTGATTTTGAAGTTGAAACTTCATTGGGATGGCTTGAGCTGATTGCAAATAACTACAGGACTGATTATGACTTGAAAGGACACATGCAGCATTCAAAAACAGACTTGCAATATACAGAGCCTACAAGCGGGAAAAAGGTAATGCCGCACATATGGGAGATTTCTGCAGGTGTTGACAGGACAATGTTTGCGGTGCTTGATTGCGCTTTAAGCGAGGGCAAGGAAGGAGCTTATTTTGCATTAAAACCGCTGCTTGCGCCATATCATTGCACGGTTTTTCCAATTGTAAATAAGGAAGGCTTCCCCGAGCTGGCAAAGAAAGTGGAGAAGATGCTGCAGAATTCGTGGCTTGATGTTTATTTTGATGATTCTGGCTCAATCGGAAGGAGATATGCAAGAAGCGACGAGGTTGGAGTGCCTTATTGCATAACTATTGACGGAGATTCAATCAAGAACAAAGATGTGACTATAAGGGACCGGGATTCGAGAAAGCAAGTGCGTGTGAAGATTGCTGATTTGCGAGATATTCTAAGAAAGCTTATCTTTTCTGAGATTCCTTTCGGGAAGGCTGGGAAAGCATTGAAGTGAGTTTGAATAGCTTTAAATATATAAAATCCTAATTTTATTGAAGAGAGAAAAGATGGTGGGAGAGACAGAAAGGGAGATTGAGGAAGAAGAGAAAGAACTTCTTGCTGAGGGTGAAGTAAGCCTTGTTATTGATAATTATGATGAGATATTCTCGAGCTTTGACCCAAGACCTTATTTAAGAAGAGCTTTATCTGTTGATTTTCTTGACGAGGCTCGAAGAGCTACAAGAGAGATAAAGCCTGGCGTTTTTGAGCTGAGATTCCTGCTGCCTTTTGCAGAGAGAAAGCTTGAGAAAGAAGGGATGATTAAGAAGAGACTAAAGGAGCATTTTAGGAAACACGCTGAAATACTTGAAAGGGAGAAATCTAAGATTGTCAAGCAGGGATTCTATTTTGTGGGATTGGGGCTTGTATTTATGCTTGTGGCAGCATTCGTATTGTTTCATTATCATGCAGTTGTAAGTTTATATAAGGAGATGCTTATTGTGATGCTTGAGCCGGGAGGATGGTTCTTATTCTGGGAAGGAATGGACCTGATTATATTCAAGTCCAAGGTTGTAAAACCTGATTTGGAATTTTACAAGAAGATGACGAGGGCGGATATAGTATTTTCGCATCACGGATAAGATGAACGGCGTTTGGTTTTATTCATTGCTCAGCGTTCTTATTGTCAGTGTCATCTCTTTTGTGGGAGTTTTAAGCCTCGCAGTCAAAGAGAAGAGACTGAGAAACTTCTTGATATTTTTTGTAAGCTTTTCTGCAGGGGCGCTGCTCGGGGATGTTTTTATTCATTTATTGCCTGAAGCTGTTGAAATGAATGGATTTGGGATTGATCTCTCTTTTTCAGTGCTTGCAGGAATAATGCTCTTTTTTATTCTTGAAAAAGTGGTTCAATGGAGGCATTGTCATGCAGTCACAGAAGAGAGCAAGAAAATTCACAGCTTTGCATACATGAATCTAATTGGAGATGGACTGCATAATTTCATAGATGGTGTGATAATTGCAGCTGGTTATGTTGCAAGCATTCCAATAGGCATTGCAACAACAATAGCTGTTGTCTTGCATGAGATTCCGCAGGAGATTGGCGATTTTGGTGTATTGCTGCACGGAGGATTCTCAAGAAAGAAAGCACTTTTCATGAACTTCCTTTCTGCTTTGACTGCAGTTCTTGGAGCAATTATTACGCTGATAGTTCTCGGCTCCTTTGAGCATATCGAAAATATACTTATTCCCCTTGCTGCTGGAGGATTCATTTATATTGCAGGAAGCGACTTAATCCCAGAGTTGCACAAGGAGAGAACAATATGGCGCTCAATTATCCAGTTTATATTCATCCTTCTTGGAATCGCAATAATGTATGCGCTGGTTTGAATAGATTTATAATATCTAATCTTATTAAAAAATTAAGGGCCTGTAGGCTAATGGTAAACTGTGTCCATGGCATGGATGAGATCCGAGTCCGATTCTCGGCAGGTCCATCTACTGAATAAGTTTATAATATCCCCAAATTAGTTAATTTTGATTTGCTCTTGTCTTGAAGCTCCTCGCTTTGCTGTGGGCTTCAATTCTTCGGCAAACAAAATGGGCGGATAATTCAATGGCAGAATGCGTCGTTCGCGTCGATGAAATGAGGGTTCGATTCCCTCTCCGTCCATGCATTTCGGGAATCGAAGTCCACGCAGAGCAAAGCTCCGCGGGAACTTCAACTCCAAGGGAGATTGAAGTATTCCCTCTCCGTCC
>CAYGYN010000098.1:0-3285 GCA_964354195.1 Candidatus Woesearchaeota archaeon
GGCAAGCACAATGGAGTCCTGGCCAACCACAAAGATGCCCTTGTCAGCGTCAGTGAAAATTTCTTGGCCATTTCCCTGGCCAATACCATCGAGGCTGCAAGACAGCTTGATGCTGCCGTGCTTGAAGGCTTGTCCGATCTCTGTGTCAAACTGCTCGATGCCAAGCCGCTTGGCCGCCTCGGTCAGGATCACCGGCTCCAGTCTATTACCCCAGCCCATCGCCTCATTGCCGATGTCGGGGCGCTCCTTTCCGTCGATTGCGTTGATCGAGAACTGCAGCTCATCGTTGGGGCTGCTGTACTTGCTGAAGCCCATCAAGCCGGGCAGCCGGCTCGCGCTCATCTCTCTGTCGTCTGTCAGTTTGCCTGCCATTTGTTCACTCCTTGTTGGTGGCCAGGGAATAGACGCGCACCACGCGGGCGTGCGCCTGGGGATGGACGGCCTCGGTGAGGCCGACCTTGCGAAACTGCTTGGTGCGGAAGACCGCGCCCAGAACAGATGGGTGGACACCCGGCGGCACCTCGATGATGGCCCGGATGTCGTTGATGGAGACCTGCCCCTGCTGCTTGCAGATGAGCACGGCTAGTGCCCGGCAGCGCTCCAGAAACTGGTGGTCGCGCTGCTCGAAGATGTCAAGCTGGCGCTCGCGCATGTCGCGGCCGCTGGTTAAATCTGCCATGGCCTTTACCTAGTGGTGATGACGATGAACAGGCCGACCACGCCGATGACGTACAGGCAGCGCATAAACAGGCGCTCGGTGCGCATATCCTGCAGTTGCTTGCTGTCAAGCAGCGCAGTCTGCAGCCGCTGCGAGTCGCGGCTTGCATCGGGTTCCTGGCGGCGCTGGTAGGCCAGCCCGATCTTCACCTTGCCGGTGTCATAGGGTGGGTGGGCAAGCTGCTTGGGCATGCCCAGGATGTTCTTCTCATGCATGGCTGATCTCCAGGTTGAGGCGTTTCAGAAGGTTGGAGGCCTGAGTCGGCCCCCAGGTCACATTGCCACGGGGTGTGGCCACGCCGCGAGCCTCAAGGGCTGCAGCAATGTCTCTCAGGGTGCTGGCACCAGACCGGGCGATGATGTCGCGCACGATCGGGCCAACGCGGTCGGCGTACTTGTCGGCCTTGGCGATCACCGATTGCACGCCGATGGCCGATCCGATCTCTGGCGTGGGGCTGCCAAGGGTGCGGCCCTGGGCCTTGACCTGGGCCAGGGCGGCCTTGGTGCGCTCGCTGATCTTGCGTGCTTCCCACTCGGCGAACACCGCCATCATCTGCAGGAAGGTGCGGTCAGCCTCGGGCATGTCGGCGCAGACGAACGGCACGCCAGACTCCAGCAGGCCAGACACAAAATGCACATTCCGCGCAAGGCGGTCAAGCTTGGCGATGACCAGAATGGCCTTGGCCTTCTTGGCGGTGGCCAGGGCGGCAGCGAGCTGCTCGCGGTCATTCTTGCGGCCCGACTCGACCTCGGTGAACTCGGCCACCAGCTCGGCAGCGCCGATGTGCTTGATGACGGCGGCACGCTGGGCATCTAGGCCAAGGCCAGACTGGCCCTGGCGGTCGGTGGATACGCGGAAGTAAGCGACAAACTTGCCGTTGTGGGGGGCCATGATCAAGCTCCCAGCTCGGAAATACTGCGAGCCAAAGCCTCTTTGGTGCAGTTGTAGCCGAACATGAAAGCAGGCAGGGACTGCTTGCGGATCAGGCTGGCGCGGGTGCTGGGGTGCAGCTGGGCAACATCCATCCACTTGTTGTGCGCTTCAATCGCAACGTCATGCTCCAACAGGGCGGCTTGCGTCAGCTTGTCGTTGCCGCCAAAGGTGGTGGCGTACAACGCGTAGCGGGTCAGTGCGAGCTTGGCAGCGTGGCGAGCGGCTTGTGCTTTAAAAATGGCTTCTTGCTTAGTCATGTTTGCAACTCCTTGCGCTTTATCTGCGCGTTGAACATGGATGTACTGTAGCACGGTTGTATATCGCTTGCGAAAGACCTAAACGGATTATTTTCTAGGGACTTACCCTAATTTTGCAAAAAATCTTCTGTTCAGGCAGCGGCTGCAATATCGCGGCGCTATACACTCAAAGCATGGACACACCTACACCCAAGCTCAAACCATTCCTGATGCGCTTGCACCCGCACACCCGGCACCTGCTGGACAAGGCGGCTGCTGACCAGCACCGCAGCGTGTCATCCCTCATTGACCAATGCGTGCGCGACCAGCTGCAGCCCCGCTACGGCGAGCTCCAGCCCCGGCTGCAGCGCTTCCTGTCGGGGGTGCGCCAGCCATGACCTACCAAGAGGCCAACAAGATCCTGGACATGGTCAAGGATGGCCAGCCGATCCCAGAGGATGTGCTGTCAGAGGCGCTGTTCATGACGGGTGATGCGGCCAGCTGGCTCGACATCCCCTGCCCTGACGTTGCGGCCTTCGTCCAGGCCATGCGAGAGGCTGGCCTGCTATGACCGAGTCCATCCTGGCGCTCGACCTGGGCACCACCACCGGCTGGGCATGCCGCCCGCTGGACAACACCATTGTGCATGGCTGGGCCAGCTTCAAGCCGGGCCGCTACGAGGGCGGCGGCATGCGCTACCTGCGCTTCAAGCAGTGGTTGTCAGAGCTCAAAGGCACGTTGGGCGGCGAGCTCCAGGCGGTCTACTTCGAGGAGGTGCGCCGGCACGCCAGCACCGACAGCGCCCATGTCTACGGCGGCCTGATGGCCACCCTCACCGCCTGGTGCGAGCACCACAAGATCCCGTACCAGGGCGTGCCGGTGGGCACCATCAAGAAGCACGCCACAGGCAAGGGCAACGCTGACAAGCATGCAATGATCGAGGCCATGCGGCTGCGTGGCCACCCCGTCACAGACGACAACGAAGCAGACGCGCTGGCGCTGCTGCACTGGGCACTGGAGGCCGACAGATGACTGACCGTGAACTGATGCAGCAGGCGCTGGAGGCCATTCACCTATGGCACTGGACAGGTGAAACGCACTTGCTGATGCCTGTGCATGACGCCCTGCGCGACAGGCTGGCGCAGCCAGAGCCGCCGCCAGAGTGCAAGACGGACGCTGAAAAAATTGCTTTTTCATTTGGCTGGATGAAAGCGATTGAGGCGCAGCGGCTGGAGCAAGCTGCCAAGGATTCCTCGGAAGTTCAGCCAGATATTCTTAACGCCTTGCGGCTGGCGCAGGACGCGCTGCACATGGCGTCGCTGCCTTTTCCGGTGGACGAGCTGAAGACGCTACGGGGCTTGCAGGCTGTGGACAAAATTTGTGATGCGCTGGAGCCAA
>CAYGYN010000099.1:0-9253 GCA_964354195.1 Candidatus Woesearchaeota archaeon
GAGAGTAGACCATGGGGAAGGTGCGCCGGCTTTAGTCCAGTCGAGTAGCATGCGATAAATGCGTCCATCGAATAGAGTTGAGCCCGTTAGTTTTTCTCGAACGGTGATTCGTAAGGGTAGGAGAACCGTGACAAGGGCCGCAATGGTAAGCGCTGAACCGAGAAAAAGACGCCACATACTAGCCCCCATCCTACAAGCGCCGTGAGTGTTCCGATTCCGACGGCAAGGACTCCGATTGCTGCTTGCGTTTTCCTATCCATCGTTGCGCGCCTTCGATTAGTGCTCGCGTTCCCATACCCAAGCGGGTAACTTGAAGCCGTTCGGTAATGACCAGAAAGAGAAAAACTCCGAGGCATTCCCCAATCCCCAACACGGCCGCACCTATCAGGAAATCCTTCATTTTTTGTTCTTTTCTAAAAACTCGAAAATCGCTTTTTCTATTTTTTCCTTGTTTTTTTCAAATGCAGCTTCAAAGTATGGGTTTACGGGTCTGCATTGCGTTGTCTTCAATCCCATACTTTTCAACAGGGTAGAGAGCAGTCCGCTTTCCTGAAGCGTTTTCAGGATAGCAAGTGCAAGGCGAAAGATTTCATCATTTTCCATCGGATCTTTTTTCCCTACAGTGCGGGCAGAATGCCATGAGAAATCGGACGTCGGATTGGAGATTGTCTACCTTTAGGGGCAGAGTTGCGAATCCCCAAAGGATCCGGCTTGCTGTTGTGAAGATGCCTACCAGGGCTTTTCCCATTTTTTGAAACTTTCACATTTGGGTACTATGGCGAATCCCATGAAGTAGCGCCGACGTCTCTCCACCATACTTGAAGATGGTCAAACCGTTGCAAGTGTGTTTCGCCGATTCGTAAATCGGCCGCTACCCTTTGCCAACCGTAGTTTGTATTTGGGGGTTGCGCGATGGGGATGGGGACCAGGTCTCCGAGTGCATTTTCGTAGACGCGATTCCCTGTGGCCCGATCAGCCATGGACAGCTTTGCCGCCATTCCGGCGTCTCCCCAGACGACAGCATCGCCTAGGAAATTGATTGGGATATGGACAATGATGTTGAGTAAGGGGTCAATCAGCCGGAAAATGACTACGTTTCCAGTCCAGTTAGCGGCCCTGGCACCGGCACATAGCCATAGGGATAAGTTGGCGATGCTGTTTGCCAGGGCGCCGCCGATTGCTATATCGATTCCCCATACTCCGGTATAGGTGACGCCGTTCGTCCGAATGTTTATCGTATCCCCGTTGACGGGTTGTGTGTGTAGGAAAAGAATCGTAGCGGCACGAATCCCCTGCCCGCCCGGGTCCGCTTCATTCCTACACTGAAGCGAGTACGCTATCGGACTAGCCCATATTTCCGGATCCGCTCCGGGGGGAGCGGGGGGGATTACGATAGTGGCGACGGCAAAGGACACTCTTTTTCTCCCCTATTCGGGATCGACGATTTCTGTAATTGCGATTGTGACGACTCCTGCCCCCACGGCCCCTAGACGCCATTCCATTTCGCATCCCTGCCGGATGTCCAGATAATACGTAGCAGCAGGGAGAGTAGCTCCTAGGCGGCCCGCATCATCGGCGATGATTGCCGCCCCGCCAACGATGGTAAGGACCAGTGCAACACGGCCCGGATATGCCGGGACGACGATTCGAGGGACAAACGGCAATGGTGCGACGGGATAGCAGATAGCCCTTTTCATGGCCTTCGCCTTAACAGTCGGACGGTCAGCCATGCGGCAATCCCGGCGGGCACGGCCAGGGCGGCATACCACCACCGAAACCATCCGGTTTCCTTCGATGGGATTTCAGCCGGATCGGCCGGGCCAGCGGACGGAGCTCCCGACGGAAGCGAAACGGGCGGCTTCGGTTGCGGAAGGGCCGCTTGCGCTCCGATGGTTCCAAGTGCGTTTGCGGCCGTGCCGAATCCTGCCGCTTGCTGCGAGGACCCCCCGGCGGCAAGCGTGATGCCTGCCGCCAGACCTCCTAGAGCCTGCCCCCATGCCGCACTGGCGGCAGCGCGTTCAGCTGCTGTAAGGGCCATGTTTTATCTCCCTGCATCGGGGGCGGAGGACGGATGGATTCCCTCCGGCCGGTTTCCTGTTTTTATCTTTTTCTGCATTTTTGAAAACCAGATTTTGAACTGCCCCCATAGCCCGAGGGGAATTCCTTGCGCCGAGGACAGTGCCGGAGGGGCCGGTTTCGGGGCGGCCGCTATCGCAAGGGAATCCGCCCGTGCTTGGAGAGCGGTGATTGTCTCCGGGGAGAGCCCCGCAGCTTGCGCGCGCAAAACCTTATCTGCGGCCGCAAGTGCTTCCTCACTGGTAGCTTCGTCCCGGGATCGGATGGGAAACTCCGTGGCCGATTGGGAATTCATATCAAGGAGAGCGGAGAATTGCTTTCTCTTTTCGTTTCGCTCTTCCTCTTCTCTCCGTTCCAAATCCCCTTTGACTTTGGCCCCTGCCGATGCCCCTGCTACCACGGCCCCCACGGCAAGACCGACGGGAGGAAAGGCACTTGCTACCGTTGCGACGAGTGTCCCTACCAGCGCGATTTCATCCCCGTGACGAGCGAGAGTTGCGTCGAATTTTCTGCCGCTGTTCGGACGCATCTCCTCATGTTTTTGTTCGTAGGCAATGCGCGAAGCTTCCCGTGCTTCCTGTTCCGTACCACCGGCGGACAGGATACGATTCGTGATTTCCTGCCCTTCGCGCGCCCGGGCATTCCTGCGGTTTTTGTGTCCGGCCATGGTTTTACGGTCCGAAAAGCGTTCGCTTGATATCGCACGCGACAGCCCACACGATAGCCCACACGAAACCGCACGCTCCCCACCATGTATGGGGATGTTCTACGATTCCGAGACGGAGTTTCCTTTTTACCGTTCGGAGGTTTCCCACGAACTCCCCTTACGAAATGGAGCGGGGATATTCGGCCTCCCCCACGCTCATCTGGATTGTCTCCAGACGACCGGCCCCGACGGGAGCGAGAAGCGTACGCCACAGCTGGAACGCCGCGCCGTCGGGTGCGTAAGGGGCGGACACGTGATCGCGCGCGTGGTCCAGTTCGGCGACGTCGAAACCATCCGGAAGGTCAACGCGCTGGTCGCCGACGTTCAACGATTTGAGAAGGTTGGCCGGGCAGTTTTCGGGAGTTTCGAAAACCCCCGCGACTTTGAGCGAAGCTTCGTCGAGGGTATCCGCCACGCGAAGGTCAGCGTCGGTTGTCATGATGCCCACGCGAAGCGGCCGAACGTCGCGGTCCATGTGGTCGTTTCGGTAAACCCCGTACGCCGCCGCCGCCACGAAGTCCTCGCCTTGGGATTGCAAGCGCAGCTCTTTCCGGAGAAGATTCAGGTTCGTAATTTCCTCCGGCGTCGGGCCGTCCAAACAGATACCGTATACTTCCTGTAGGAGGAAGTTCAAAACGACGGTTGAACCGGGGGCGGGTCCAGGCACGTAAATTTCGTCGAGAGCTCCGGGGGGGCGGACCCCCAGCGCAAGGGTAGTCCGTCTCGGCCCCACGACGGCCGTTTCCATGTAAGCGGCCGAACCCTTTGCGGCCGCCGGATCACAGAAAGGCAGCAGCTGGGTATAATCGAGGACGTTGATGCCGATGACGAGGGGAGCGGTTTCCTGGACGTCGCCGATGACGCCCCGCAGATAGTTGACGAGATGCCCCAGATTTCTGCCCGTCACGTCAACGGGAGTGCCCTTGTCGCGTCGAACCTGGTAACGGTCCGCAACGCGAAATTCTCCGTCCTCGGTTCGGACGCACGCGGAAACGGCCGCTGTCACGCTCACAATGGAGCGGATCAGAAGCCCCAGATAGATGTAGTTTCGTGGAAGATCCACGAATCGCGTCGGCCCGCCTAGATCGGCGGGGGCCAGGGCCGGAAAAGTGTGAAGGCGAGGGAAGGTGACTTTCACAGATTTTCTCCTTATGGGCTTTCCCTTTGGCCGAAAAAACAGAATCGGGTTTTTTTCCGGACCCCCCCCAGGGATCATTCCTTGGAAATCCATCCCCTGACCGTGCTTCCGAGTCCGGTGACTTTCAGGAAGATACTTCCGAGGCCTGCGGCAATGGCCGACCATGCTGTGAAGTACAAACCGAAGATCAGGAAATCTTTCATGGCGTCCCACACTTTGGACATTTTTTCCTCCTTTTTTCTTTGGTTCTTTATTTCACAAGGCCCCTTGTCGCATACCAGCTCCGCCATGCATAGATCGAAAGAAAGTACGTATCGGAATAAATATCCATTCCGGTTTTTCCGGCGATAGCTAGGTTTTCCGCACGATACCGATACCACTGGTCTAATACCCGCCATTCGGCCGGGCCCGCCTTCATTGCGAACACGGGGGCCGAATAGCCCTTAAGGGCTTCCATAGTGGTAGGTTCAGGAAATTCCACGAACTGGCCGGGGGGCCTTCCGGCCATTGCATCGTTCAGAGAAATGTTTGCTGCACCAAGGGCTTGGGCTCCCTTCTGAATTGCTGTAACTCCGGCCGAAGCCCCGTCCCCCACGGCCTTGATAACGTCTGCCGTCCCATCCGCCAGAGCGTTTACTGCCCCCCGTGCCTTTGCCGATACGAGATACCAGAGCCCTAGCCCGGCCGCGGCTACTCCGCCAATCACCATATACGTTTGCAGGATCATGCCTTAATTCTCGCTTTAGGGTATATCGGAGTCAAGGGCTTTTTCAGAAAATCCATCTTTGAGAATTTTTCCGTCTGGCCCCATCCGTTCGATTTTTCCTCCCCGATATTCTAAATAGTGCCCGACGGGAAGATCCCGGGTTTCCTCGGCCCGATCCCCGAAGTAATCGGCAAGTATGCGAATATCATTTTGTGAGTTTTGCGAAAATGCAAGAATTCTTTTACTTTCGGATCGCGCTATCAAAGGTGTATTTACCGGCCGTTGGGAAATCGTCCATACGGAAATGTCAACGTGGCGTCCCTCACAAATCAAATCGTGTATCTCCGTTGGAACGTCCGACCCCTCTCGAATTCTATGGCATTCGTCAATCACTAGATATCGGGCTATCGGATGCAATAGCAGATAGTCGGCCGCTACGGCGGCCGTTGCAGGGCCGAGACGGCCGGGCAGATAGCAGATTGCGTTCCTAGCGAGGGGATCCTGTTTTAGGTATGCCAGGGCATCCGGAAGAGAGCGAGATATTCTTCCGGCGATAGCGAAGTCTTCAGGGAACGGAGTGAGTATCAGAGCTCCCCGAATCGCACGGAGTTCTTCCCGTGCCCGCCACGTTTTCCCTGATCCCGTTTGACCGGTTATCAGCGCGTGCTCGCTCATTTTTCGAAGCTTTCCAACGACGAAGAGCTCCCCCGATCAAATCCCATGCATACCACGCTCCCCCGATGACTGCCCGGGCATGAAGTAGCCACAGGGACGGCTTCACCTTGTATTTTTCCGAATACCCTTCTACTGTCCTTCGATCAAACTCTACTTGTTTGGTAGACAAATCCTCTCCGGTAACGATACGGAAAAGCACGGAAAGCATTTCCGCAACGTCTCGGCCTTCCGCTTCAGCATCAACGCGGGGGCGCTTGACGGGGGGATCCGAAACTTTCCCTGACTCTACTTCAGGGGTTGCGTTTTCTCCGTTGACTTCGGCACGGAGCTTTTCGGCTTCTGAAATATCCGATTCAGAAACGGCCTTGCGGGGGCGTCCACGGGGCATTTTTTGTCGTCTCCTTTCGTGGGGATCGACGGGATTGACTCTCCGGAGTCAACGTCGATTTCCGTTTTGCATCCCGGACAAATTATTTTTTTCATTTTCTCTCCTTTGATCTTCTCAATAGAGTATATCGACTCCGAACGCAAAACACAAGAAATAGATTCTTTAAATCTTTTTCTATTCCTTGGTTTCTTAACTTCGAGTCATTTATCCTGGTAGTGGCGTTTTGCCACAGGAGAAAAGGTCATGAAGAAAACAAAGGTTGACGTGAACAAGGGGCCCCTGACTGCCTGGCAAGAAGTTTCCGGAACCCGAACGGAAATAGCTCTTCTCAAAGAAACCGGGCAGCGCGCGGAAGGAATGCTCGCAAGCAGGTTTGAGACCCAGTATGGGGAAGCGTTCAAGATCGCAACGGCTTTCCCGGGGGGAGAAAAAGGGTATCTGATCCTGTGGGGAAAATTCGATTTGGTTGACAAGCTCCGGGATATCCCCCTCGGGGAGATGATCCGCGTGGAGTATCTCGGCCTGAAGGGAAAAATGAAAGCGTTCAAGGTTCAGCGCCGCGCCCCCTCCGATTCCGAGACGGCCGAATGGTCCGGGATGATATCGAAAAAAGAAGACTTCTAACCGGCTTTTTCCAGGGGAGGGAAAAGATAATTTTTCCTCCCCTGGAAAATTTTAGAATATGAGATTATTAAAATGCCAAAAAAATGGATTGAAATAGCGCCGACGCATTTCGACGGTCTGATTCGCTCGCTCGCCGACGAAGAGGGTTTTTTACCGGCAATAGACGTTCTTATCCCGTATCGGCGAGATATTCGCGCCGATCCGGAAACGTGGAAAATCAGAAAGGGAACGTCGGAAAAAACCGCAATAATGCAGCTGTGGGATCACGTACGCCCGCAAGTAAAGGGGGGAGGATCGGACCACTTGAACCCCGGAGAAATTACTGTTGAAGTTACTACGCCCGAAATTCGTAAAAAGAAAAAAAGAAAAAAAGTTAAATTGACGGAAAAAATAAAAAATAGAATTTCCGTTTCCGTGGTAAAGGGAATTCTCTCCGATAATATCCGGATAGAGAGAGTGCAAAAAAGCGGATCCTTCCGATTGCGCGATGCGCGCGGACGGTTCGTTGCATTCCGGGCGCGGCATTTCAAAAAAGGGAAGTAACACAATGCTTCCTTATTGGCGTATGTTTTCCGCCAGAAAGCGAGCTCCCGTGACGACGAAAATTTTAGGATGGGACACGGAGGACGACGGAAACGGGCATTTTCAAGGGGGATGCGTATACGATCCGGAAACGAAAGAAACACGATTTTTTTCCTCCCGATCCCGGATGCGCGCTTATCTCGAAAGTCCGGATCACGCGGACACTACATTTTGGGCTCATAATGCAGAATACGATATAGGGAATATCTGGGGAATAGACATCGGAAAGTTTTCTCTCTATCTTCGCGCTGGGGATGCATTCCGAATCGCAAAACTAACCCACAGCGGTGGGGGAGAAACCCTTTTTCAAGATACGTTCGGACACGTACAATTAAGTCTTTCTAAAATAGCAGAATATGTCAATCTGAAAAAATCAGAGGATCCTTTCCAGGAATGGCTTGCCGGAGGAAAGAAAGGAAAAATGCCCGCGTGGAATGACCGAAGGGCATATTGCGCCGTAGACGCGCGAATCGTCGGCGATATGGCGTACTCGCTCCAAATAGCATATGCCGATTTGGGAACCTCATTGCGGGCATCGGCCGGAGGATCGGCCATTGAGCTACTACAAAGGAAATACTGGCATGAAGATATGCCCCCCCTGCCCCCTGCCCTGTGGCATTTTATGCGGAGCGGATATAACGGGGGGCGTACGGAATGCTTTCATCTTGGAACAGTACCGGGGCCAGTATATTACTACGATGTAAACTCGCTTTATCCATATATGATGGGACAGCTAAATTTCTGGCATACTGCATTTTTGCAATTTAAAAAAACCCCCCGCCCGGTATGCCTCGATTATGAGGGGGTTTCCCGTTGCACCGTAGAATACAAACGCGATCAGTGGCCGATTCTCCCGATCCGCCATGAGGGAAAGCTTGTTTTTCCCCTTGGAGTTTTTACGGGAACATGGCCGAACCTTTCCATTCGAGAAGCCCAAAGGTACGGGGCCAGGGTTTTAAAAATATGGTCCACGTGTACGTCAGTGCAATCGGATAAGTATCTTGCACCTATCGCAACAGATTTGTATAAAATCAGAATTGATAGAAAGGGAGAATTTATAGCGCTTGCTGCTAAATGGTTGGGAAATGCCCTTTCGGGTAAATTCGGACAGGGAGAAACGGCTTACAAATTCTCAAACGGGAAATTCATTCAAGAAAAAATTTCTCCCCCGGTATACTCCAATCTGTGGAGTGCCCAAATCACAGGGGGAGCTCATTGCCATATGCGCCAGCTGTTTGACAGAGAAACATTATATACAGATACGGATAGCTTGCTAACCACGCGAAAATACCCAATTGGGAATAACCTAGGGGATCTAAAAATCGAAGGGACGTATGGAAGCGCAGATATCATAATGCCCAAAGGATACCGGCTTCGGGACGAAAACGGAAAGGTTACTGTTTTGCATGCAAAGGGAGTACCCAATCAGCCGAATCCCGGAGATATCATCTCACCCGCCGACGTCTATCTAGACTGGGGCGAAGCCTGCTTTCGTCGTCCGGTTCGAATGAGGAGTGCAATTAACGGAAGGGGAAACGTCAACGTGTGGGAAGACCGGACCCGACAGAGAAGGACGACTGAAATAAAAAGGGCCGTAAACCCTGACGGATCTACGGCCCCACTGACGATCATCGAACCTAAACCTAGACCTTGAATGCCCCGACCACGACGGCCAGCACGGCCCGCATGGAAAGGCGATCCCCGCTTTTCATCTCCAGCGCCGCCCGGATTCTGTTCAGCGCCGCCACGGTTTCGGAATCCGTTCCGATGCTAACCGCAACGGTCTTCTCAACAGGGAGCGAATCCATTTTTTTCTTCACCATGAAACTTCCTCCTCAAAAAATTTCTCACTCCACTACTCTATCCCGGATGGATTCTCCCGATAATACCGGCGCAAGGTTTCCCGTCGGATCTTTTTTCCTTTCGCTTTCAAGAATCGTATCACACTGTTACACAGGGACGGATCCTGGCAAGGCCCCGCAGGGTGTCCCCAACAAACTTCCTGATGTTCAGTACACTCGGCACAGAATTTTTTAATATCGGGGTCCATCTTTTTTTCTCCTTTCAAAACCTTTCTCACGACGGGCGGCGTTCTTGCGGTCCTTCGATTTTGCGATTTTCATGCAAGGGCGATCACACACGAAGAACCCGCGACAGAGATCCGAAAAGGTATCCGGGCAGGTCTCACAGATCCGCTCCACATACAAGCGTTTAATCATGACCGATCCTCCTTATACTTTCTATTATCAGCATAGCACGAAAAACAAAAAATAAACTAACTAAATACTGTTTTTTAGAAACTGTTACAAACCCAGGAAAGAGAATTTTATCTATCTTTTTATTTCTCAAATATATAAA
>CAYGYN010000100.1:0-7404 GCA_964354195.1 Candidatus Woesearchaeota archaeon
TCTTTTGGCGCTTTTTGCTTTGGAAATTGTTTTTGCCTGAACATATTTCCTGCTTAAAGAAGCCACATTAGCTCTCTCTTCCCTCAGATTCCCAATAAGCAAATCATCATAAAGCCCTGCGCTTCGCAGGCATTTAACGAGCTCATTTAATATAAACTCGCCAGCATAAGGCCCTTTCTCATCAAGAAATGCGCCCGTAGCAACATATGCATTGCACATTTCCCTCAGATGCCAGGCAAGCTTCTTTGGCTTCTTTAAAATAGACTGCCATTTCTTGTCAGGATTCATCTCTTGCCTTGCATATTTTCTTTTGTTAGTCATTCTCTTCCCTCCAAATTGCCAAACCTTCTGCTGCCGGTTCTCATGAATAAGCCCTGCAACCCTTTTCCATGATTTGGACTGTAAATGCCGTCAATTAGCTGACCCACCCTGAATTCCATATCAACTCTCTTGAGAAAATATTCTATTGTCCTCAAATCATCTATCTTTGCCTTGAGTGTTTCCATGCAATTTCCAAAACCGCATGCATTCATTTTCTCTTCAAGCAATTTTTCATAACCTTTCTGTATCACGCAATGCTGGACAAGCTCTATCAATTGATATTGATAAATCTCTCCTTTGCCTGGCAAGGCAAGATTCTGCAGCCTGTTGCTGGAAGCTTCCGCTTTTTCTATAAGCTTGTCCATTGTTGGCCCAAGAAGCAATTTTAGCTCTTCGCTTGAATAAGGCTTGTTTGGTTTTTGTCTTTTAGCCATTTTGTCTTGCCTCCTGCAGTTTCTTCCTCTGCAACATTGCCCTTTGCTCGTTAAATCTTATTCCATCCACAAAAATAACATTATATGCTCTAAGCTGTTCAAGATAACCTGAAACTTCGCTAGCTGTAGCCCTCAGAAAATATCCATATAATTCCCTGAACTCTTTTCTTCCGGCTCTCTCGAGTGCCTTCGCTGTCTTGGAAATGTCCCTAAATGTCATTTTCTCTCCTCCTGTAGATGCTTCCCTGCCTTTTGAACCAAGGCATTATAATCAGGTTTTTCGACTATTTCTGTTGCTCCGGCTGCTCTTGCAGCTGCCTCTGCCTCTTTGCTTAGTCCTCCGGAGAAAAGAATTATTGGTACAGTTGGATTGAATTTTCTTATCTCCTGAATTACATAGATGCCGCTATTCGGTTTAGGACAATCATTATCTGATATCACAAGATCATAGTTTGTTCCTCTTGCCATTTCTATTTCTTCAGCAGAATTACTCGCCAAATCTACTTTCATAGAACAGATTCTCTCAAGAAATCTGGTAATTAGTTCACGCTGTACAGCCACATCATCTGCAACTAATATTCTTTTTTCCATGTTATTGCCTTCTCCCTTCTGCATCTTTTTGTTCCTCTGCATAATATCTTTCTCCAAAGAGATTTTGATGTCTTTTTTGAAGATACTCATAATTGTCAACCAAAGCAGAATATTCCTTTGATTTGCAGTCTCCATCTCTCACTTTTTCAAATGCTATTTCAATTAGTCTTTGCAGTTCTCTTCTTGCTCTATACATTGTGTTTTCTGCTATCATCTTATTGCCTTCTCCCTTCGGAATTAAGAACTTCATGTGCATAATCATCACGCAATCCATATACTTTATCAAAATTATTGACAATGCCCCATGCAATCGCGCATGCAGTCATGCCCTCAGCTCTTCGCAAGCTTGCTTTAGCCGCCTCAAATAGCTCAATTATTCTCTTGCTTGGCTCTAAAACTCTTGTTTCTGTCATGTTATTTCCTCCCACCCTGATATCTCTTCCTTTCAGCATCCAAGTCAGAAAGCAAGTCCTCGCTGCAAATCTCAGGATATCTTCCCTGTATGGCAAGCCTCAAGAATTCAGCAACCTTCTCGTTCTGCACCCTGACATATCTCTCGGAATCATGATTAAACCTTCTGATTATTGACTTGTCTATCTTGACAACCTTGCTTTCAAGCAGATGACGCCTTCTTGCAAGTTCAGAATTTTCCATGTTATTGCCTCCCCTGTTCTGCTTCCCTAGTCTCTTTTATTGCCATTTTTACTAGTTTGCTATAGCTCTCATTAAGAGGAATCTGTCTATGTGAATAAGAATGAGGGCCCTGCCTGTTCAATTTGTCAATCTTTATTGCAAAGCTTTTGAGTGATGCATAAACTATCTCTTCCATAATTTCCCTAAGAATTCCAACTATTTAAACCTTACTAATTGTAACTACTGCTTAGTTACACCTTTATGCCATTACCACTCAATCTTCTTGCATGGCTTTTTTACGAAAATTATCTCGCCTTGCAGCTCATAAAAGTCAATTGTTCTCTCAACCTGGTCGTCAAAATACCTTATCTGGCAATCCACGCCAGTCTTGGGATTAAAAACCTCAATAGCCATTTCATTATTTGAAGGGTGCTTCATCAGGACATAATGATTATCTACTTCATATTCAACCCCGTCAACCTTTATTTTGTCGCCCTTCTTGACCTTTGAAATTGGCTTTGATGCCTTTACAGTTATGTCCCTCTCAGTATCATCACCAGGAGCCCCGCCAGTCTCTACCTCCACCTCATCAAGCTCTTTCTCAAGTTCTTTTTCGCTTATTCCTTTTGTTGCTTTTTTAGTTATTTTGTTTATCATCAACTCCCCCTGCTTTTACATTAGCATGTTTCGCTTTCTTTATCTTGTCGATTGGAAATCTTTTCTCATATTCTTCAAGAACCTTTAGAGTCTCTTGCTCTGAATTTACATCACAAATAGCCGCTATTTTGAGCATAAGATATTGCATGTCTCCTATAAAGTTGCCCACTTCTCCTTTATTATCTTCTATCAGTTTTTTCTGTTTCTCTTCATTAACCCATTTTATAATGTTCCAGAATTCCCCTATTTCCTCGTTCATATTCAGCAATAAGTCCTTTATCTCAAAGACTTTCCCCCATTCCCTTTCTTCATTGAATTTCTTTACTTTGTCTTGTATATCTTTCATTTTACCACTCCTTCTTTTCAGCTAGAATGCAGTCCTCATCCTTATTGGGCGCGTTATCAAACATTCTCTTTCTGAAACCCTCGCTTCCTTTCATGCCTTCTTTTTCTTCCCTGAATCCCCCAACCTCTTTCTTCTCCTTTAGCTTTACTTTCTCAAGAGACTTGGCAAATTTTCCAAGTAGCTCTTTGGCTTCTTTCTTTATTTCTTCCCTTTTCGCCTCGTTTATCATATCAAGAAAACAAAAAACCCCTTAATAAACCTAATTATGCTGCATGAGGTGTATAGTGTGTGCGCCCGTCCATCTTCTCCACAAGTTCTGGAAATTTCAGGACATAAAAAGCCCTGAAGCGATAATGATTTTTCTCAAGATAATCCCTCATGCATTCAACATCATTCGGCTTTCTCCCAAGCTTCAGTCCCAAGAGCCACCTTGATGTTTCTATCCAATCTATCTGAAGTGAATTGTAATGTTTCAAGCTGGTTGGCCTGAAAGATTCAAACAATGCAAGCTGTTCCTTGGACATTGATTTTATTCTGCTTATTAGGCCCTTATCTTCAGGATGATTAACAAGCAATGCCAATTCGCCGTCGGTTAGAACCATATCAGCCCCTTCTAACAGAGCAGTGCACCCAAAAACACACCCCCCTCCCATTAAAATATTATAAGTAATTTGAACTATAAATATTTATCTCTTTTTCCTAGCTTTCGCTTGAGCAATTCGCAGACAACCTTCTCATCACAATTATTATCTCCCAAATTATGATTTCCAACCTGCTGTTTCAGAAACTCCTTGCCATGGAAATCGCTTCCTGAAGTCAGGATAAGATTGTACTTTTTTGCAAAAGCACTTATTTTTCTTAAATCACTCGCTTTCCTCAAAGGCATTCTATCACCATTGTCCCTCTCCAACCCCTGCAAACCTGCTTTTATCATCTTTTTCATAAATTTTCTGTTCATACATTCCTCAGCAAACCATGGATGAGCAAGAACCGCAACACCCCCGGCATTTCTCACCATTTTTATTCCTTCAATCACAGAAACTTTCTTTACCGTCTTTCCTTTTATGCCCTTCTTCTTTAGTTCTTTGAATATCTGCCAAACTCCGCCATAACCTCTTTTGCTCAGTTCATAAACAGGATGCAGCTGGTTTATATTGCCTTTACCGCGAGAATATTTCTTGTATACCTCAGTCCATTTAACATTATATCCGGCTTTCTCAAGTTTCATGCAGAAGTCTTTTGCTTTTTGTTCCCTTCTTACTGCTATTGCCCTTACTTTCCTGCAAAAATTCTTATTATTAATATCAACGAAATAGCCAAGAACTTCTGCCTCCTCGCACTCAAGCTCAATCGCAGGAATAACTTCAACCCCAAACTTCTTGCCTGCAGCAATAGCTTCCTTAACCCCGCTTATGGAGCTATGGTCCGTCAATGCAAGATATTTTAATCTTTTCTTCTTGGCAAGTTTTACAACTTCTCTCGGAGACAACATGCCATCCGAATAATAGCTATGCGCATGCAAGTCAGAATTTTTCATTTTACTTTTTTCCAAGCTTAAGGAGTCAGCCTATCCCTGTCTCTGGGGAACATTGTCGCTTCCTTTACATTGTCTAAGCCGCAGATTATCTGAGTTATTCTTTCCAAGCCAATGCTCCAGCCAGAATGAGGCGGAGCCCCAAACCTGAAGCTGTCTATATAATCCTTGAAGTTCTTTGGATTCAAGCCCTTTGCCTTTATTCTCTCAATCAGCAATTCTGGAATGTGAATACGCTGTCCGCCTGAAGAAATCTCAACACCGCCGTATAAAGCGTCAAATCCCTCGCTGACTTTTGCATCTTTCTTCTCATCCTTTGGCATAATGTAAAATGGCTTGATTGAAGTTGGCCATGAATGCGTGAAAATAATATCCCCGGGATACATCTCACACAATTTTCTCTCCTGCTCTGGCGTGAAGTCCTCCCCAAGCTTGCCCTTAACTTTCTTGATTGATTCCTCATAACTCAAATAAATCCCTTTTGGCAGCTTGAGTTTAATTCCCAGCAATTCTAATTCAGCCCCGCATTTTTCCATTACATTCTTTACAATAAACTTGACAACTTCCTCAAGTTCTTTCATTACATCCATCTGGTTCATGAAAGCAGCCTCAATATCCATTTGCCTTATCTCATTGATATGCCTCGGAGTGTTATGCTTCTCTGCCCTCCAAACAGGCGTAATCATTACTGTCTTTTCCATTGAACATGCAAGCATTTGTTTGTATAGTTGTGGACTTTGCGCAAGGAATGCCTTTTTCTCAAAATACTGCACTGAAAACAAATCAGTCCCTCCTTCAGAAGCAGCAGATATCACGCAAGGCGGCTGCATCTCAGTATAGCCTTTGTTATAGAAATGTTCCCTGAATGAATGCTCAATTTCATTTTGAATCTTGAATATCGCCTGCGTTCTTCTTCTATGCAGGTCAAGAAAACGATAATCAAGCCTCTTAGGCAATTCAGTTTTTGAAAAATCAGAAACATCAATTGGAATTGGTTGCTCGGCCTCTGCCAGCAATTCAACCTTTTCCGGAACAATTTCCATTCCCCCAGGCGCCTGCTTGCTCTTTACCGCTTTTCCTGAAACAACAACCACAGATTCTCGGGAGGGATTCAAGTCCTTGAAAACAGCGTCTTTCTTTGTAGCCACGCATTGTATAATTCCCGAGACATCTCTAACAAGCATGAATCTTACCTTGCCCAAGTCCCTTGTGTCATTAACCCATCCTTTTACAAGAACCTTCTCCTCTTTGCCCTTTTCAAACACATCTTTTATGTAACTTCTTTCCATATTTAGTTAAGAAAGATTAGGTTTTTAAGGGTTTTCTTTCCAAGGTTTCTTTTTCAAAGAAAGCTTATTTAAAAGAGTTTTGTTAAGCCACTCTCACAACATTCCCTTCTTTATCCATTTCAATGAAATGATGGACATTTCCAGCCTTGAAGTCCAAACACTGGTTCTCATCCTTATTGTCCTCGTCTGTTCTCGGCACATGAACAATGTCCACAGCATAATCCAGGCATGTTCCAAGGCACTGCGAGCTCAGCATTATTGTCTCTTTTGCCTTGTTGTATAAATCCGCAGCGCAGGCAAGAGCATCTTTCTGCTGTGTAACATAATCAGGCACTTGCGAAGGATTCCCATGCTTGATATAAATGCCCTTCTCATCAGTTATCCAATTATCTTCGCCTCCCCCTGCAAACAGCCTCAGACAAATCAATGCAACAATAATTAAAACAATGATTTCGCCAAGAATTAACATCCATTTCCTCATTTTATTTAACAATCCTATTCAAGATTTCCATAGCCTTTCTCTTGTCCACACTCGTTCCCAGCTTGGCAATAACCATTCCCATATACGCATTAGCCCGAAGTCCTGGCTTTTCCTTTACAATATCTGCAATTTTTTTCTCCAATTCATCATCACTCATCTTCTCAATCTTTACAGCCTCTTCAAACTTGGCACCTTCAGCAATCTTCAGTAGAATTCCTTTCACATCCCCCTCAGTAATCTTGCCTTCTTTCAGCTTCTCAAGCACATGCTCTATTGCTCTTTCATTGACTTTCTCCCTTATCTTCTCAACCGGCTCTTTTAACTTAGTTGAAAATTCATTTCTCCATAAAGTTATCATCTTCGCAATTAAATTAGCATCTTTTGAGTAAATGCGCATCAAAACTTCAAACTCATCAAGATTCTCAATCACAAGAGGAATCATCTCTTCCGAAACACCTTTCTTTCTCAATTCATCCCTTATCTCCCCCTTCAATTTTGGAAGTTTCTTCTTAAGTTCATTTATCCTGTCCCGATGTATCTTCAATAGCGGCAAATCTGTTTCAGGATACATTCTTGCCTCTCCAGGCATCGGTCTCAAGAATTCTGTAGTTCCGTCTTCTTTTGCACCCCGAACCCCGCCTTCTTTCTTTTTGCTTTTCAAGTCATGCCGCTGTCTCTCAACTTCAAATTCAACTGTCTTAATCATCATCTTGGGCTCTTGGAATCCTTTTATCTCAACTCTGTCATGCCCCTTGATTGAAACATTCAAGTCCTGCCTTATTGTGCCTATTCCTCTTTTTACTCTACATGCTCTTATTATTTCTCCAAGCTTCAAAGCACACTCTTTGATTTGTTCAGGAGTGTAAAGTTCAGGCTTTGTCGCAATCTCAACAAGAGGAATGCCGAGCCGGTCTAATTTGAACACAACATGCTTCTCTCCCTTCTCAACAATTCTTGCAGCATCTTCTTCAAGGCAGATGCTTTGTATTCCAACCTTTCCAAAAGAAGTTTCAACATATCCGTCATGTGCTAAAAGAAGAGTTCTCTGAAATCCCGAAGTGTTAGAACCGTCAATCACTGTCTTTCTCATTACTTGAGTTGTCTGATAAATCTCGCAA
>CAYGYN010000101.1:0-4095 GCA_964354195.1 Candidatus Woesearchaeota archaeon
TCAGGGCATTAACGAGAGTTATTCGGGAGAATTGCCTAAGACAAGCAACAATGTGAGGGTTGGTGAGAATTTTGCCGGCAGAATTGATGAACTAAGAGTTTGGAATAAAACACTAACAGACTCGGAGATAATGAAGCAATACCTGAGCAACTTGCAGAGAGTTGATTATGATAAGTGGCAGTTGTATGAGAGTGAGAACAATTTGACAGAGGGCAATTACAGTTACTTTGGATGCGCTCGCGACAACTCAGGCAATGAGAACTGCACAGAGTCAAGATTATTGCAAGTTGATTTGACTGCTCCGAATGCCACAATATTGGCTCCTGGAAATGCAACAATCACAAATGTAACTTTCGTGAATTTCACGCTGAATGCAAGCGATACTCTTGGGTTGAGAAATGCTACTTTGAATATTTACAATGAAACAGGGCTGTATAACAGGACAACTATTGACTTGGGCGGAGCATTGCAAACAACTATTGGAGTTATTGTTGGATTAATCAATGGAGTATATAACTGGTTCTGGGAAGTGTTTGATATTGCGAATAACTTCTTTGCAACAGGAAATTACACTATAACTGAAGATAACATTCTGCCTGTAGTTGTAATACATTCGCCTTTGAATGCAAGCTACAATAATAATACAATATTAGTAAACATAACTGCAACTGACTTGCATCTTGATGCAATCTGGTTTAATAACGGCAGCGACAACTTTGCTTATGGCGGCGAGATAGGTATAAACTTCATGCAGGGAAGCAATACCTTGACTGCCTTCGCAAATGATACAGCAGGAAACCTGAATTACACATCAATAATGTTCTTTGTGGATTCTGTTGCGCCGGTATTTACAAATTTGGCAAACTTGACTATATTTGTCAACCAGAGTGTTGAATATGACATTGATGCTTCTGATTCGGGCTCAGGTGTTGATTGCTTCACTATAAATGACACGAGATTCTCGATAAACTGCTCAGGATTCCTTGCAAATACTACAACATTAGGGGATGGCAGATATTGGCTTAATGTAAGCGTGAATGACAGCCTTGGAAATGTAAACTCAGAAATATTCTATGTGAATGTAAGCAATTTGCCTGATATTGAGGCTCCAAAGTATGATAATCTGACAGAAAGTCCAATATCCTCTGTAGTTTATGTCTCAGGACAGCAATATTCTTTCAATGCGAGCTGGATTGATAATAGCTTGATGGATTATGTCTGGATAGAATTCAATGGAACTAATTACAGCGCAACAAACATCGATGGCAATATCTATAATTTCACGATAATTGACTTGGGAGCAGGCAATTACAGCTATAGGTGGTTCGCAAATGATAGTTCTGGGAATGTAAATCAGACTGATTTGCTTAATTATACAATAAACAAGGCTGTGCAGACAGCTTTGTTGGTGATAAATCCTACTCCTCCTCTAACTTATGGAGATTATGTTAACATAACATGCAATGGGGAGTTGTTCAGGAATGATGCAAATGCGACTGATGAGATTTCAACTTCTATCCTGCTTGGAGGAGGAAGTTACAATTATTCATGCAAGCTTTATGATAATGAGAACTATAGTTATGATGATGATAATGCCACTTTCTTGGTAAACAAAGCCTCTTTCAATCTGACATTGAATATGACTCCTTCGGATTCAGTAACTTCGGGAACACAAACTAATGTATCTGGAACTGGCTGTTTAACTGGGAATTGCACCTTGTTCAGGAATAATGTTAATGTGAGCAATCCTGATGTTGCTACACTGGGAGCTGGAACCTATAATTATCTCTATGAGACTTTGGGCAATGAGAATTATACTGGCACGAATGTCTCTGCTAATCTGACTGTTATAGCTCCTTCTCCTGAACCAGGACCTGGTCCATGCACGGACGTATGGGAACCTTCAGAATCCAGCGTATGCAAGGACGAGTCATTCACCCAGACAAGCAATTGCGGAGCAACAAGGACATCTACAGGAACTAATGAAGGGAGCAACTGGACATGTGGCAACTGGACAGAATGCATAAATGATGCGCAATCAAGAGACTGCACTTCTGAATGCCATATAAACAGAAATGAGTCGAGAGCATGCCATTGTACCCCTGCATGGAACTGCACTGAATGGAGCAGATGCATAAACAGCACAAAGACGAGAACTTGCGAGGACACAAACGATTGCGGCACAGAGCAGGGAAGGCCTTCTGAGAGTGCTGACTGCGGGCAGCAAGCTGGATGCGCAGAGAACTTCCTTTGTGGAGAATGGAGCGCATGTGATTATCAAGACAGGGTGGATGACGTAATCAACGGGAAAATAACTTATGATGGTCTTAGGCATAGAGAGTGCAAAGATGTTATCCCTGACTGCGCAGATGACTACACAGATTATGAAAATTGCACTTCAAATGTTAGCTTAGAACTTGAGAGGGGAAGTGTATGCGGGAAGGATACACTTATTGCTACAAACACAAAGACCGGGGCGCCAGTAACAAGCATTGACATTGAATCATGGAAATCAAACAGGCTTGATGTTGCATTTACACAGAAAGAAGTGGTCTATTGCCCTAGCTGCTACAATGGGATAATGGACAGCTCTGAGAGCGAGATTGACTGCGGCGGAGATTGCAGAGCATGCAAGCCTGAAAGCAAACTGCCTATCGCATTATTCAACTGGATGTTGTGGATATTGGCAGCGATATTACTGCTTCCCATCCTTAAGATATCGAGAGGAGACGACGAATTGTTGGAACATATAAGAGCGCTTATAAAATCAGGAGAAGAAGCCTTGAATGCTAAGGACAGGAAGAAAGCTGCAAATAACTTTAGGGAGATAAAGTGGCTTTATGTACAGTTAGAAAACAAGAGAAAGAAGCAGGTAATATTTAAAGAGATACGGAAATATTACAGAAAAATAAGAAGTTTTTATGAACTCTAATCTTTGATTTTAATTTGCTTATCTGAATTGCACCCTGGCGGGCGGCAACATTGATGGAGGATATCCAAATTGTTGCACAAGGGACTTTTTTTCTATTACAAATTTTGTGCCGACAAACTCTGAGATTACGGCGGTGATTATGTAATTGCCGTAAGCTACCTTAAACAATCCTGGAAGAAGAGGTATTCTTGTCTTTTGCGAGATATCTTTCATGAAATTATTGATGTCATCTGCGGTGAATCGCATGTTTGATGCTTGTATCAAACCCGTCCTTGTAATAAGAAGATATTTTTCAGGACCAGGGCAGTTTATATTCTGGACAGAAGGATCTGCGAGGATGGGAGTTAGCACATCCATTACATGCACCCTTGGTTCTTCTCCAGGCTTTTGCAAAGGAGCAACTTGAACTGCTTTAGTTACTACTTTTGGCTCAAATAACATTACCTGCTGAGGCAGCGCCTCTATCTTTTTTTCTTGGGCTTCCTCTGGACCAAGGAATTCTCTTGTTAAGTGAGGGGGTGTTTCTTCATATTTTCCTTGGATTTTGAGTGCAGGAGGGGCAGCTGAAACTTTTTCCAGTTTATTTAACAACCCATCTTTCTTATTTAATTGGGGGGCTCGGGGAAGAGACTTTATTATCATCCTCTTAACAAACTCTTCAAGAAATAAGACCCTGAGTTCTTTTTGGTTAGCCATATTGAGATTTAAACTCTGGGAAGAGATTTAGGCGATTGTGGAGATGAAGCCCGATATTCGCCAACCATCTCTCCTGTTGGAGCCATAGGCACTTCGGAAACGGGAGCTGGCATGTAAGGCTCTGGCTGTTGCGGCGCACGAACCACTGCTTTCTCAATCTCATTAACACGGTCTTCTATATAGACAACACCCTTTGCTATTACCTTGTCCTGCTCAAGAAGCTGGTTAATCTTATCAATGAATTCCTTGTCTCTTTCTGATGTGAGAATAGCGGGATTCTCCGAGAATGTTTTTGCTGTTGCTTCAAATAGATTCAAAAGCTCTGAAATCTGCTTTGCAAGCGCGTCGAGCTTCTCGGCAAGGTTAGCCTGCACTTTCTGCAGTGCTACAAAATTCTCAAGAAGCCCTTTGGGCAATGCCGCAATATGCTTATGGGTAGTTGTCTTTTTTTTCTTTGGCTGCTTGGC
>CAYGYN010000102.1:0-2711 GCA_964354195.1 Candidatus Woesearchaeota archaeon
GGCACTTCTGCTAACAGGGGTTTTGCAAAAGCAGGGCGAAAGTGCTGATTTTGAACATTTATAATTCTATTTGACATTAGTAATAATTTTAAACATTTGTAATTCTAAGCCCTGCCTTCGCAAAGCCCTAAGACGTTAAGAATGGTAAACATCAGGCTTAGATAACTTTTCAATTTCTTTTTGAGCTTCATTTAATGTACTATATGAAATATAAAGTAAACCTCTTACTAAAAATTCAAATTCTTTATACTTTTTAAAGGTAAACCAATTACGTTTAGTTTTCATATAGCCTACATAAAATCTGCCCTCACGTTCTAATATTTTATATTCCATATTATTTTATTTGCAAGTTACGATTAGTTTTTATTGAACATCCTTCAATAAACATTCCACTTTTTAAAGCGTCTTTAATCTTTAATTTATCAGCAGTTTCAGTTAATTTAATTACTTTAAATTCATTAGGTAATTCATTAACATTTTCAACCTCAACACTTTCAGACTTTCTAAATGAAATCTTAATTAGTGGCGTTTCTATTTTATCGATATCAAAAGTTAGCATAGCTAATTCAATAGTATCTTTTAAACGTTGTATTGTTTTTTCACGTGATTTCTTTGCTTGTTGCAATCGTTTTATTTCATTATCGATTATATCCATTTCAGCATCAAATTGACGTGTGATAAACGCATAATTCTCTGACTTTGAATGAAAGTTATCTTTATTGATTTGCAAAGCTAATTCAAGCTCTGGTGTAATTTCTCCACCATTCTCAATTAATTGATTTACTAATTGTTGGTATTCCGATTGTATGTTATAGATATTCATAATGATTTTTTAAATGTTTTTAAATTTTTATTTTCTAAGTTGTAATTCAATTTTAATGGTTTTTAATTGTGATTGATACGCTCCAATAATTTTAGCAAGTTCAAAAACTATTTCGTTAAATGGCTTATCCATTGCAGCATCGTAATTTACTTTATTTTCTGCTTGGTATTCCTCTATTTTATTAATTATATTTTCCATTATTTCAAAGTGGCTTTTAGTTTATCTTTTAAGGCTATTACTTCAACGTTAGACATCTCTAATTTAGGAAGTGATAAATATACTTGCTGTAATTCATTAAGTGTCTTAACAACGATTAATTTACTTTTTGCATCTTCAATATTTACAACAATCGGTTGCTCAACTTTAGCAATTGGCTTTTGGCTATCGGCATCACTTTCAGTTTCATCAATTAAGAATAAACCATTTAAGGCATATTTTCTAGCGTAACTTGATGCCGTTCCCGTTGCTTGTTCAGCAGACATTCCTTTGTGTTCAGCAAGTTCAGCATAGCCGTAACAAATAGTTTCATTTAGCTTAGCAGTTGCTTTTAAGAATATCTTATTACCAATAGCTACAATCTCATCACTAAGTGTTAAGGTAGCGTTATACTTTAAAAGAATAGGTTTAACCGCTTCTAATATATCCTCAGCTGAGCGATACTTGTACTTTCCAAAAGCATTTACATTTTCTTTTGGTACTTTTAATTCGTTTTGAATTTTTACTAAATTTTCCATGTTTTATAATATAAGAAACCCCCAACTCGATAGCCCTACCACAGGCGTTTCAAATTGAGGATTAATGATTAATGTTTTCATAAGTGGTAGTATTTATTTTACAAATATAATTAATTAATTTTAAAATGCAACCTTTTTCTCAGCAATTATTATTTTGCCATCCGTCCAGATACACTTTCCGTTACCTAGAAAAGTCTTAGGTGCTTTAGCAGTTCGTTCCTCAACACTTTGATTAATTGATACACTAGCATTGTTGCCATAAGTATCGGTTACATCATTAATTGATACTGTTAAATTTAACCAACGTTTGCCGTTTTTTTCTATTACTTTACTCTCTTCGATTTTTGTCAAGTCGATTGACACACTTACAATTGAACTCATTTTTTATTTGTTTTTAGGGGTTAGTTTAAATCTTCGTTTAAATGATTAAGTAAATTCTTTTCAGTATTTTTTAAATTCTCTATTTTTATTCCCAAAATGATTATTTGATTTTGATGATAAATAAAATTTTCATCTTCTTTGATTATCTCTTTTCTAATTAAGTCTAATATGTATTCTGTTTTTTCCATTTTTTTAGTTTTTTAAATCTTTAAATAATCTTATTTGCTCTTGAATGATTAATGATTGTTTTCCTGAATTTAATGCTTGCATATCTTTTGATACTATCAAACCATTTAAGCCCTTTAAAAAGTGTTCTTTTTGTTCGTCGTCATTCTCAACTACTGAGCCAACAAAACTAAAGCCATTCACTTTCTGCAGTTCCATAAATTCAAGTAGTGAATTGTAAAGGCTATCACTAATTAAAGAACCACTAAATGTATCAGCTATATTTTTAACATTTAAAAAAGTGCTTAATTTTATTCTCTGCTTATACCCTATCTTAGATAGTACCGGTATAAATACTTTAGACGTTACCATTAGTTATTACTAGCTTCTTTAAATTCCCACTCTTGTAATTCGTCATCAAATGGCTTATAAACTATTAAATCTAAAGCATCGTTTATCTCATTTGTGTATTTTTGCAAAGAACTTGTTTTGTTTATAATGAAGTAATAATTATCACTTATAACATTTTCGCAGTCGTTTTCGTCGCATCCAACATTCCAAAAGAAAGTAACTTTAATGTTATGGTCGCCGTAGTCTTGTATTTCATA
>CAYGYN010000103.1:0-3395 GCA_964354195.1 Candidatus Woesearchaeota archaeon
GCATTCATTATAAAAGATAATATAAGAAAGTAGGATGTTTGCGTTCTTAGCATTACTTTTTGTTTTGATAGTAATTTACTTTTTTACTTCAGAAAGTAACGATAGTAATGTTACAAAAGAGGGATTTAATCCAGTAAATACGTCGCCATCGCACAAAGTTAATATACCTGTAAATATAATTCCTCCTGCTATACCGCCGCCTCCGGCCAGAAGTATAGATGATTCCAATGTTCAACCATCTGATTTACCAGGACATTTACCAATTGCCCCATATGAGCAAATTGCGGCAATGAGCCCATTACCATACCAAGATACATCACTAATTAAAGCAAATATACAGCAATTAGTGTCAATGCTTGAAATGGTAAAGGGTTTTCTCGCATTTGAGGCACAGGAGCTTTCTGAGCGTTCCGACCCCACAATTCAACTCCCACTTAATACGGCCAGAGGTGACTTTCATACTCTACAGTCCGAAGTAGAAGTACTTAACCGAAATCCTGGTCTACAGCCAACTATTACTCAATCTCATCTAAATGAGATTGCCTCCAATTTAGCGTATCTACAGCGTGAAGTAAGACTAATTGGCGCGGCTGGCCCAATTCAGGGTCCTATTTATGAATTTACCCAACCAGTTAATGTCCGCGGCTCAATTGAAGGATTTGAAGGAGGAGTACCAAGTCAACTATCTGGAACTGGACAATCTGGTACAGGACAATCCGCAGGTCAAATTGCGACTCCCAAAGACTTAGAAGATTTTGTAGCACGAATTAGTGGTGATATAATACGCTTATCTGCCAGTGGTACAACAGATCCTATTGTTAATGCACGCGTAGTAGCTCTTACTGAATTAAAGTCAAATGTTGAAACTATATTGGAACAAGTAAAATCAGGTGCGTTAATGCCAACTGAAATCCCAATAATGAAAAGTGATATTGAAAACGCATTCCCAGTTTTAGGTAATCCAACTCAACCATTGCCTCAAGTAATTAAGACATTAGGATTACCCCCAGGATTGGCTAATATATTACCGTCAAATATACAGAATGATCCGAATACAACAAGAGAAATTAATAGCTTAATTAATAAGTACGCTGATACTATTGTAAATGGTATAAGTGCGTCATTTGGAGTTAAATACACAAGCCCAAGAGAGGCAGAGAAGGCCCGTGCCCTAGCATCAACTATTGAAAAAACAGGATTCCCATCGGGTGCCGATTTAGATAATGCCTGTAATACAAAGTTTATGCCAGATGGGGGTATAGAACCAGTAACCGATAGATTCGCACCAACACCACAAGATGCAGGTCGTGGGCCATCGCAATTTGATTGGGAACGAAGAGCCAGAGATATTGAGGCACAAGTAAAGAAAAGAGGATTAAAGCCGAGTGATTTTGGAATAATGCCAGGTAATACAAAAGTATCAAAAGATTTTTCTTGGAAGGGATATGCGCGTATGATTTGTACAAGACTACAGGCTACAATGGATCCTGCCCTACCAGAAACATGTGGATGCCCGCCGATGGATTGGGCTGGATGGAGAATTGCCAGATAGATCAAAAAAATAAAATAATAAATAATAGAAAATGGATTTTGTAGTAGAATCAGAAGTAATAATTCGTGCGGTTGATAAACCATTTACTGAGCGTCAAGTCATAGGTTCATTTTCTACAAGTGAATTAGCCTATCAATTTATTGAAAAGTATTTACAAGATACGAAAGATTTATACACATATTTTACACGACAGTACCTATGCCCTCGCACAGGTGCTAAAAGTGAATATGAAGATAGAATTCGTGATGGAAGAATAATAGCGATTAATGTTGTTTTAGGTCAATTTGAGGATATGATTTATATTCGGAAAACTACGCCTTAGAGACGTATAAAAAGTATGTTAGAAACAGAATGATGGCTTCACCAATTCATATGTTAGGAGTTTTTGTAATAGGTCTGGCAATAGGTTTATATATAACACGCCTATCAAAAAGTGAAGGATTTGCTAATGAATGCAATACTGATGGCAGTCCGGCATGCCCTGACTGTAAACAACCTAACATGAGCAAATATGTACTTAAAAGCTCTATACCGCCCTGCCCAGCTGTCCCTGACTTAAGTAATTATATACTTAAGAGTGAGTGCCCACCAGTGCCCGACTTAAGTAATTATGTACTTAAGAGTTCGGTTCCAAAACAGAATCCAGTAATTTTGGATTGTTCTAAATGCCAAAAACCAAAGGGAGAGTGCCCGCCATGCCCCCGTCCTCGCTGTCCCGAAGTGAAGTGCGCACCGCAAACTAAATGTCCTGCTTGTGCGCCTTGTCTGAGACAGTCTTGTCCCCCGGCTGTGGTGAAATGTAAGGCAGAAGGCGTTGTACCATCGGGTGACTCACTTGTTAAGTCTTTCCTTGGACCTATGAATTATACAGGATTTGGGGCAAATTAGACTATATATCATATTTAATAATAATTAACAATGATATTATTGATATAATATCATTTTTAGATAGGGAAATGGATACTAGATTCTGGGGTCCTTCCGGTTGGAAATTACTTCATTTAATTACATTTAACTATAAATATTCGCCGACAAATGCGATAACATATGCTCAGTTTCTAGAATCACTGCCATACATCTTACCGTGTAAATTCTGTAGGGCGTCACTTACAGATTATTACAAGGAATATCCCTTTAAGACATATGTTAATATAAATCCAGATTTAGAGTTGGATGTATGGATGTATAATATTCATAATTGCGTTAATGATAAACTTAGAAAACAGGGACTAAATCCAAATCCAGATCCTAAATTTAAAGATGTTAAAAAGTTTTATGAAAAATGGATGAAGTGTGATTGGCGTGAGCAATTAACTACATTTTGGGACTTCTTATTCGCAGTCGCATACAATCATCCAAAGGAATCAATAAAACATTCAAAACCTATGCCAAATTGCCCTTCTGAAGTTTACAAGTGTAAAGATAAATGCGAAAAAAACAAATGGAATGTATTAAGTACAAAAGACAAAATTTACTGGTTTAGACGCTTTTGGTCATTTCTTCCGGCCGTTCTTCCTATGGAGATGGCCACACAATGGGAAAAGGTTGAGAAATTGAATCCTCCCACACTTAATTGTCGTCGTTCCATTCTAGCATGGTTATGGAGAATGAGATGTACTCTTGATACTAAATTCAAAGATCCCTATACAAGTATTTGTCAAAAAGTAGCGGCACATTCAAGTGATTGTGGTAAGGCGACATCACGTACTATAACATGTAGAAGGCGTCGCAATGGAAGGCTCCGCAAAGGAAAGTGCCTTAGCCAAAAGCGTAGTAGCCAAAAGCGTAGTAGCCAAAAGCGTAGTAGCCAAAAGCGTGGTAGCCAAAAGCGTGGTACAATTAA
>CAYGYN010000104.1:0-3083 GCA_964354195.1 Candidatus Woesearchaeota archaeon
AAATTTATAACTTTCAATTACTACACTTGAAATTTTTAATTCTTCTAAAAAACGACAAGATATTGGTATAGATAATGGCGCTTTTAAATATGCTATTAATGAATTTAATTTTACAATATCAGGTCTTTGATTAGCAATATCTCCAACAATAACACCTTTTAGATTAACAATATAATCGCCCTCACTCATATACTCTTTAACCGTTCCATTTAATCCGCTAATTGAAGTTTTAACTATATTTTTTGTTTGGTTAACCTCTAATAAAGCTGTATCAAAAGTAAATGGAGTAGATACAGTTAATGGAATATTCCCAAAATCTTTAGATGTAGTGTATGTTAATTTATTTACTTGATTAGCATTAAAAGAAAATGTATCAAATGTTGGTAAACCAAATTTTTTAGATATAGATAAATCTTCTATAAATTGTTCTTTTGCAATCTCTGTATAATTAACAAATGCAGCATGAATTGCTGTTTTTGCAGCAGCACCTCCAGCGCTTTTTAATATTAATTCCGCTTGTCCTTTTACGTTTGGTTTAAAATTATTATTCATTATGCCATTGCAATTAAATTAATGTCGTTTACTGCTTCTAATAATGCCTTGCTAACTAATTCTTTCATTCTACCAGCTCCCTCAATCATATTATTTGTTTGAATGTTTAATTCGTGCACCAATTCATTTATGTTTATATTTATAGCTTGAGGTCGTTGTCCAGTTACTTCAGTTCCTGTTCCTAATGATTTAACACCTTTACCATCATCAACACCTCCAGCTCCTTCTATTTGGCTTTTTTCTCCTTTAGATTTTAATAACATCATATTGCCTGTTATTCCTTTAAAAGCTGCATTGTATAAAGACATTTCTCTTGTAAAAGATACAGCGTCAATTTCTTTATTTTTATATTTCTCTTGTAATTTACTTTTATTTAAGTTTATTAAATCTAAACTTTGCTTTGCTTTAGCGCCTGTTGTACCTTGCTCAATTAAAGATTGCATATATATTGCTGTTTCTTTCATTTCAGCAAAATTTCCAGCTAAAGCACTTATACTTTTAAACCCTGCTAAGTTACCATACATTTCAGTTGCAGCGCTATAACCCTTAACACCAGCCGATTTAAAAGCATCATCCATAAAATTACCAGCAGATAGCTTATCATTAATTTTATTACTCATTGAGTTTATAAAATCAATAGTACCTGCAATAATTCCACTTTGTGACTTCCCTATATTAACTCTTATTTGTTCCCAAGTATCCATAAAATTACTCCACTTTCCGCCAACTGTGTTACTTTGTGATTCCATCATATTAAAGAATTGACCCCCAGCAGATGTAGAATCTTTAAAAGACTGCTCGACCATATCAAAAGTTATTTTACCCTTTTCCATTTCTTTTAAAAGCTCTTCGTAACTTTTGCCAGTCTTTTTAACCATTAAATTTAATGGGTTAAAACCTTGCTCGGTTAATTGGTTTAATTCTCCACCTGCTAAATGACCTTTTGATTTTATTTGACCAAAAGCCCTAATAATCATTGGTAAACTTTCTTTACCTAAACCTGCTGAAACGTTGCCTAGCATTTTTAAAGTTCTAGTTACATTACCACCTGAAACACCATAAGCCATTAATTGTTTAGTAGCTGTTTGTATTTCAGTTAATTCAAATGGTGTTGTTTTAGCTAGTGAAATTAATTCGCCCTCTAAAGCCTTACTTGCTAAAGCATCTCCATTCATTAATGTTCTTAATGCTGTACTAAAATACTCGTAATTTGTTAAACTATCAAAAACAGCTTTCCCAAAATTTACAACAGCCCCAATTGCAAAAGCACCTGCTATCATGGTACCAACTCCGCTTATACCTTTTTTCAAAGCATTCATTTTACCATCTAATCCTTTTACTTGATTAGAAGCACCTTGCATTGTTTTACTAAATAAATCTTTTAGTCTTAGTGTGTATTCTAAATTGTTAGCCATCTATTTTATCTATTCTAGTGCCTTGATATTTTAAACAATAATCCATTTCCGATACTCTTTTAGCCCATTGGCTATCTGATAAACTTTCAGGATTTTCTCTATAAAAAAAACGGATAAGTGCATTGTTTTTTGCTATCTCATCCGTTTCTATTTGCTTTTTATAATAATCTAATTTTTTTTTAAAATTGCCTTTTGAACAGTTAATAAATCAACAACTCCCATTCCAGCACTTTCAACAGCATCATCATTTTCAGTAACTAATTTTAATTCATCTCCACCAATGTAAAGAGCATTTAAACAAGCTACAACTGCATTACTAAATTTATCTTGATTGACTAATTTACTAACTAAAGAACGTGTTGTTTTATCTGGTTTCTTTAAAAATAAAGTAGCAGTTTCTTCAGTATCAGTATCTAAAAATACTTCTAAAGTTCTTACTACTTTATGAGTTTTTTTTAATTTTTCTAATTCAGTTTCTAATTCAATTTGACTTTTCATATTTGTATTTTTTTACAAATATAATAAAAAAATTATAAATATTGAATATGTGAAATAATTAATTCTAAATCAACAGGGATTGAAGTATCTCCGCTTGATGAACCTCTTTTATTATTCATAAATCTGCAATTTTTCAACACATGTTTACGAGTAATTAATGCAGCATCTAAATAAATAACTATAATGTCAAACTCAGGAATATCTTGGATGCGACCTAATGGCGCAACAAGTTGGATATTCTCTAATTCTTCCATTAATACAGTCATTTTAGCAGTTGGTTCTATTTTACCATACCCACGAGATACTGGAAAACGACCAGCTCCGTAAATATTTTCCATGCCTTGTTTTTCTTCGTATTCAATGTTAGTGATTCCGATAATTGGAACGCCTAAAACGTTTACAACTATATCAGCCCACTCATATGATTTACCGTTAATTAACGGTGCTATTGGATATGCCATGTCTTTTTATTTTTTTAAATTGATAATGCGAAACCTATGTTAACCGTAATTGTATCAGCAACACCAACTGGAACTAATTTAACCGCAATAGTTAATTCATTATCAGTTAATACATCTTGACTTGGATCTATTGTAACACTAAATGCTGATAGTTCAA
>CAYGYN010000105.1:0-3773 GCA_964354195.1 Candidatus Woesearchaeota archaeon
ATCTGTTTGCTATCAGCAAACTTGTCCCAGTCTATATTCAAAGAGTCGAAGGCCACCGCCGGAAGAGGTGCGCCCGCAGCCTTGGCTATAGCCGGCAACAACCCAGCCGCGATGTTGCTTGAAGATCCGCCAGCCGGCGTAACACCCGCCGACAGAGGGCCGAACATGCTGCCAGCGCCCGATGGGCGTGCGGCGGAAGCGACGGGAGCGTTGGCGGCCAGCGCCGACCTGTACTCTTCCGGGTTGCGCGGCACGTTCTCGAAGAAGGACTGCGCCGGGCCGTAGCCGTAGCGCGCGAAGTCGATCCCGCTCATGTCGCGGGGCGCGAAGGATGCGCTCGAATACTGGGGGCTCGGCGCGGGCAGCTTCGCGCTGAAGATCGGGTCGAGCGATGCGCGCGTGCCGGCAGCGGCATTGCCCGAGGAGCCACCGCCACCGCCCTTGCCGCCGCTGGACAGCGCGGACGCTAGGCCGAGCAGCCCTGATATGCCCAGACGCACCGGGTCTATCTTCGACAGCAGGCCGCCGCCCTTGCCGTCATCCTTGGCCTGCTCTTCCGGCTGCTCGGCGGCGCGCTCTGAGGCCGTCTGCGCGTTCTCTGGGCCGGGGGCGTTTGCCGTCGCAGCCGCGAGAGCGCCAGCGGGTCTGTCGTCCGGAGGAACCTCCCGCTGTGCCCTCGGGTTAAGTTCCGGCTGTTCCGTCGCGCCCGCGCCAGTCTGCGAGGCGTTTGCCGCCGCAGCCGCGAGAGCGCCAGCGGGTCTGTCGTTCGGAGGAACCTCCCGCTGCGCCTTAACGACCATCATGTCTGGGTCGTAGGTGACGGATGGCGGCGGTATGTTGGGCTGCGCTGCCGCCGCGAGAGCGCTGTCGATACCGACAGGGCGCGTTCGATCAGCCTGAACGCGGATTTCTTCATCAGGCAGCGCGGTCTGCGGCGGCGGCGCAACCGCTTGGGTCAACGGGCCAACGCCAGCCGCGAGAGCGCTGTCGATACCGACAGGGCGCGTTCGATCAGCCTGAACGCGGATTTCTTCATCAGGCAGCGCGGTCGTGCCGTCGCCGACCATGCCGGCGTAGTCGCTGATGTTGAAACCAGCCGCAGGAGCGGCGCTGAGAGCGGACAATCCGGGCGAAATCGGGGGGTTTCTCGCCGCGCTGACAACGATGCCCGGCTCTTCAACGGCACCCACGACATTCGGGTCGAACCTGTTATACTGACGCGCCTGATCCAGCGCCTGCTGGAACTGATCAGGCTGCGCGAGGGACTTGCCGACATCGCCCAGCAGCGAGCCGCCCGCTGCGCCGAGACCGCCGAGAACAGCCGGGGCAAGCCGTGACGCCGAGACAAGGATTTCACCGGGAACTGAAGCGGCTGCCTGACGGGCAGCCTCACCGGCAAGCGCGCCCTTCGCGCCGCCCAGCGCGCTGCCCAACGCCTTGTCTACTCCGGTTGCGCCCAGCAGACCAGCCGTGGCCCCCGAAGTCAAACCACCGATAGCGCCGGCCTTGAGCGCGTCCCCGATGTTCTCCCCAGTCGCGAGGCCCGCGCCAGTGCGGCCTATAGCCGAAGTCAAACCGACGCCGGCTGCTTTAGCCGCGAGGCCGCTCAAGCCAAGTTTCGTCCCGAGGACAGTCCCAAACCCCGGGACGAACTGCAGCGCGATGGGAACCGCGATCTTCGCGATGTCGCCGACGGTACTCCAGCCCGATTTGTTGTACAGATCGCCGCCGAGTGTTGTGATGTACTTCCCCGTTGTGGGGTCGAGAGCTGAGCCGAACCCGCCGGCAGAGGGCTCGTCACCCACCTCCTGAAGCCGCCAATCGGCCCTACGGCCCTGTGAGTTCAAGCCCTCGGCGAGATCCTGTATGCGCAAGAACTCTTCGGGGGTGCTGCCCGCCGCGATGATCTCGCCGCTGGCATCGCCGGTAAAATTCACAAGCTGGTATTGCTTGCCGGGCTGGAGTGTGATGCTTTCAGCCGGATTTGTGCCGCGCACGTCTTTGGTGCCGCTGGTCATCCACGATTTGATTTGAATTGGCTCTTGCAGTCGCTGCTGCCGCATCGCCTGTGTCGGCGGCTCGACGTACATTTGCATATCTTCGACATCCGGTCGGACGGTGTCTTCCATCAGGCCCATGGGCGAAAGGCCACCGTAGGCAGCAGGCTGCGTGTAAGGCGCGGCAGCCGGAAGGCCACCGTAGCCACCGTAGCCACCGTAGCCACCGTACCCGGAGAAGTCGTCAAGGAACTCGTTCTCGTACATCAGCCAGCCTTTTCGAGCATCGGGTAGACCCGCATGGCCCACTCGCGCCAGTCATCGAATTGAAAGGGGTCTGGCACGGCGCGTGTCGAAAAGGGCGACGCGTTCAAAAAGCCCAGAGCCCACCTCTGCCAGTCGTTCTCGTCGGTGACCCGACCAAACGCCCACGCGTCATTGACCACCAATATAACAGAGTCCGCCCAGTCGCGTAAAGTCAAACCGCGCGGGTCGATCATCCGATGGTCGTCCCGTCGCCCGGCTGGAGGTGCGCCAACACCAAGCCCATCTGGTAGTTCCCGCCGATCGCGTTGCTCTCGAAGCGGAAGCGCAACTGGCGGCGCTGCGTCTTGAAGTAGACGACCTGCTCCTGCGGCGTGGCCGGCGTCTCGGGGAACATCATCGGTTCCGTCTCGACCTCGGGCGACCGCGCGTTGGCGCGGCCGTGGACGGCGACCGACATCTCGCCGCTCTGCACGAAGTCCGGCTCGAGCATCAGCACCTGAAGCGCCTTGTTCTCCTGCCCCGTTACCGGCAGCGACATCTCGGCCGTCTCGAAGAAACTCAGCACGGGCTGGATGTTTATGCCGTCGATGGCGTCCACGCCCGCCTCATGCACCCACAGGCGATACTGATCGACGCCGCTGTCTTCAGTGATGCGCGTGTCGCCGCCCTCCGTGATGCGGGTGTCGTTGGCCTCCGTGACGCGGATTTCTTCCCCCGCCGCCGTCGGCACGACGCCGGTCATCAGCGGCTTCGGGAACACGGAGGGCGACACCGCTGCGCTGCGCCCGCCGTTGGGCAGCTCGCAGTCGTACCACGTATTCTCGCGCACGTTGTAGATGATGGCGTGCGATGGCTCGACGGCGTCGCCGCGCGGGTAGCACCACCAGATCTCGCCGTAGCGCGTCACCTTCATCGCGAACACCTTCTGGCGCTGCGACTGGTTGAGGCCGTCGAAAAAATAGTTCAGGTTGAGGTCGTTCGGCACCTCGCGCACGACGCCGTTGAACATCAGGAAGCGATCGGTGCCGATCCAGTAGAAGATGCCGTCATACTCGATGACCGTGTTCGCGCCGAGGATCGAGCTTTGCGTGCTGATCGTGTCAAACTGGAAGATGGCGTCGCCCCCAATAAAGGAGGCGCGCACCAGCGAGTCCGCCGACCAGAACAGGCCGGACGGGGAGTTGCCCGGCCCGCCGCGCAGGGCGATGCCGCGCACGATCTTCTGACTTGTGATGTTTGCGTTGCCGGACCCGGTGCTGACGTAGTCCTCAGGGTCTCCCGGCTTAGACCACGCCACATATCCTTGGTTGCCGAAGAAGAAGGTGTACGGGTGCAGGGAGACGATGCCGCCCGTGGCGCTGTAGCCGGGGGGCAACTCGCCGCCTGCTTCCGTCAGCTCGGTCAGGGCGCCCGTGCCGAAGAGGTCGCCGACGAAGAGCTGGCCGCCGTCGTTGTTGCAGATGCAGTTGAGGTTCGGCGCCACTTGCGCGACCAGCAGAAGATCGCCCG
>CAYGYN010000106.1:0-4410 GCA_964354195.1 Candidatus Woesearchaeota archaeon
AAGAGTGCCGCAGAACAAACTTTACTCGATTCTTGAGGGATTTGAGAAGCTTGGGATATTATCCACTTTGCCTGTTGAGCCAAAAAAATTCAAACTGATGAATATTGAAACATTTATTTCTAAGAGATTGAAAGAAAAAGAGGGCAATCTGAAGGAGTTAAAGCAAAAATCAAAACAAATCAAGGAAATTGGAGACAAGGAAGAGCAATTTACATTTACATTGCTGAAAGGACAGCAGGCAGTTATGGACAAGCTTGCTGAGGCAAACAAAAAGGTGGAAAAAGAGATTCTTGGAGTCCAGAGAAACTGGAAATATTGGGCAGAAGGCATAAGGGCAATGAGAGATGCTGTAAAGAAAGGCGTTGATGTTAAACTTATTGGCATTGTGAATGATAACAATAAATCGCGTGTTGTTGAATGGAAGAAACTTGGCTGCAAAATAAAAAAATACAACAAGAAATTTGGAGAATTCCCATTAAGATTCAGCATATTTGACAATAAATGGGCAAGAATAACTATCGGCAAGCCTGAAATACAAAATCCAGAGGATTACCTGACAATATGGACAGATTCAAAGGCAATGATTGCAATGTTAAGAAATCAATTCATGCAAATGTGGAAAGAATCTGAGAATTTCTAAAAGAACAATTAGTGAGTTTACTGCTCTTCGGCCGGGGCTGCTGCCGACTCAACTGGCTCGTCCTGGTAGTCTTCAATCTCGTCGCCTTCTACCAAGCCTAATTCGGCTGCACCTTCAACAAGCTCTTTCTCGACTTCCTGCTCTTTTGCCACGAGTTCCTCATCGCTGACTGCTTCTTCCTTTACGGCAGCAAGCTTGACTTTCTTCTTTTGAGGCATTGGCCTGTGAATATCAATTGGAAGAACACCTTCTGCAAACTCTCTTTCTGCTATTTTTAAAGAATCATACTGCATTAGTTTCATTTCATCCTCTGAAACTTTGAGAAGAAGAGGTGCATCCATTGCAATCTGCAATGCGCGGGCACCTATAATCCTTGCAATCTCATATCTTGTGAATTTGTTCTCCATATTATAGGGTGTTTATAAGAACTTTTTAAGCTTTTCGTTAAACTCTTCAAATTTCTTGACAAGTATATCCATAATCGAGTCTATTTCTGCCTGTGTGAAAGGCACTGCGCCTTTCTTTTGGCATGAATTTATCATATATTGGTCGTCCCAATTTGAGATTCCGAAAGTGACTCGAGTCTCGCAGGCTTCTTCTTCCTCTCTTGTTGGGTCCATTAGTATAGAATCTCCAAGCTTGAAGAAAGTGAATGAAATTGGGGCAATTTCTTTTGCAACAGGAAGTTTCTTTGTTGCTTTCTTCTCATAATCTATTTTTCCATCCTTGTCAAGCTCTGGAAGCATTGTATTTTTCAGAGCAACCAGGGCGCCAAGAGTTGCGGCATCAATAAGATTTCCATCATCATTTATAGGATAGACATCTATGTAAACTGTCCAGACTTTTTCTCCTTCTTTAATCACAAGTTTCTTTAATTCAATCATGCCAGATTCTCTAACGGCACGGTCAACCAATCTTGGAAGCTCTATTGCTGGGAATCCTGGAGGACCCATCTCAAATCTTGGAGAAGCTAATGGAAGGAAATCTCCTGAAACAGTAAGGTTTCCCTTGTCAGGGGAATCTGGATAAGGCTCACCCAAACCAAGTTTCACTCCGACCATAACATCTGTCTTGCCAAGTTTGACCTGTGCGCTGCCTTCTGCTTTGTTTGATATATCAAGCTTTATCTCGAGATCTCGGTGCTCCAAGAGCTTTCTACCATCAAATCTCTTGCCTTCAGAGAACATCTTCCTTAATGTTTCAATTGTTAAGTTCGAAGTTATCATTGAGCTCATTTTTCAATAGCCTCCTTGAGTGTTTTTTTCTGGAATTCGTAAATCTCCTTGCAGGCATCAGCAGCAAGTCTTGTAATTTTCTTTACAATTTCAGGCTGTATCTTGCCATCTAATTGAAGAAGAGTAAATTCGTCTGAGTTTGCTATTTTTGCAATTGCAAAATCTGTTGCTCCCTCTCCTTCCTCGAAATCTTCCTCTTCTTTTGTCAAGTCAACTACCAATTCCTTGTCCTGCTTGCCAACTGCAACAGAACAAACCAAATCTTTCATAGGTATTCCAGCATGCGCCAAAGCAAGTGATGCTGCGTTTATTCCGGCAGTTCTTGTTCCTGCGTCTGCCTGTATTATATAAATCTGGACGTCAATCACAGTATTTGGGAATCCTGCCAAGTCAATAACCGGCTCTAATGCCCATTGAGTGACTTTGGAAATTTCCTGAGAGCGTCTTGAAGGGCCTGGTTTTTTTCTGTCTGAGACTGAGAAAGAAAGCAAGTCATAATTAACCCTTAATATTCCTGTTCCAGGGTCCTGCAGGTGTTGTGGATGTAATTGCCTTGGACCATAAACAGCAGCTATTGCTATTGTATTTCCAAAGGAAAACATTGCTGAACCATCTGCATTTGGAATTACGCCAATCTTTGCTGACATTGGCCTTAGCTCGTTCGATTTTCTTCCGTCCGGTCTTTTGTGTTCTTTTGCCATGTTTATTTGTTCTTCTCGAACCATTCCTCCATTTTTTCTGTTAACCCTTCAACATGAACTTTGTCTGCGATATATTCTATGGATTTGCGTGCCCTTATCTCAGCATCAATCGAAGGGCCTTTTATCCAAATCCATCCGTTTTGTCCGACAGTAATATCACAACCAGTTTTATCTTTTATAAGATTTATCATGCTTCCTTCGCGCCCAATTATTCTCGGAACGCGGTTTGGAATTACGCGAAAGATGAATCCACCTTCGAGCTTTCCCAAGCCCTTGCCTTTCAATGCAAGGTCTATTCCTTTTGCTTTAACGCTCCAGATTTTTGCAGCAACAACATCTCCAATTGCCAGGAACTGGTCCATCTCATTCTTGTTAACAAAACGAGGTGATTCTTCCAAAGGCAGGAATCCTGCTGAGGCTGAATCAATATCAACAAGCCATCCATGGAAAGTTATATCTGTAACGCGGCCTATAACAACATTGTTTCTTCTTGGAATAAAAGCGCCTGTTATGGCAATTACCTTAACTATGCGCCCAGATTCCTCAGAAAGCCCGTATCTTGTTGCAAGTATGTCGTTTCCCTCGCGCCTCGCGCCTTCGCCAGGCAGGTAATCTTCGCCCGAGATTATAACTTCACCAGGTATGACTACCTTTCTTTTTTTAGAAGATTCTTCAGAATATGCTTCTTCTTCGGCTTCATGTGCCTCCTTAATCTTTGGTTTCATTTTCAATCAAAATCAGACAACAGATAATCGTAATTTTTCTTTGTCTGCTATATTTTACAAATAAATCTTATTTTGCGTGTTTAAAAATCTTTCTATTCACTTCTTTTCCGGGAGCTCTTCGCTTTGGACAGCCCCGTGGGTAATGTGGTTCAGCTTGTCGTAGAAGTCAAGCTGCATGCCCGCAGGTATATTCAATATGGCTTGCAGATTCCCGTTTGCAAGCCATTCCTCGCTCTCCTTGTACTCTTTCAAAAGCGCATAGGCTTGCCCGGTATATTGGGCAGGAATGACTATTTTTATCCTCTTCGTCTCTATTTTTATCGGGATAATTGTTTGTAACTTGGCAAGAATATCGGGCAGCTGCTGTTCAGGAGCTCTTGAGTCAAAAACATAATGGGATTCGTTGATAGCCCGGTTTATTCTCTCTTCTGTATATGGGCGTCCGTGCTGGTCAACAGCATTCTTTATCAATAAGTCAATAACTCGCTTTATCTTGGCTTCCTTTTCGGAATCCCTGACTTCCTGGGTTTTCTGCACTTCGCCGGAAACAATGATTTTCCTTGCAACTTCGTAAACATCCGAGGTTCCGAAAGCATCCCTTAATTCAGATTCTTTTGCGACATTTCCTTTCTTATGGTCTGTAAATATCTGATTGAAATTCAGTGCCTTTGTTACATCCCCCTTTCCATTCTTTACCTTGAGCGCTTCATCAATGTCAACTTCTATCTCATAATGCTTGCCTTTAATCTTTGTTCTTGCTACTACATTTGGCATAGCGGGGAAAATAGGAGAGGGTTAATAAATATTATGCTGTTATGTTTCAGTAAAACTTAAATAGCGCGTGTTCTGAGCATATTTAAGAAAAGGAGTTTCTAAAATGGACATACCGACAGAAATGCAGCATCAGGCCATGGGTTATGACCGTGCAGCAACCATGTTCTCGCCCGAGGGGCATTTATTCCAGGCGCAATATGCTGAGAAAACTGTCAGGCTTGGCAGCTCGAGCATAGGGTTGGTTTGCAAGGACGGAGTTGTTATTGTTGCTGACAGAAGAGTTAGAGACAAGCTGATTGCACCTGAATCAGCAAACAAGATTTATGAAATAGATG
>CAYGYN010000107.1:0-2563 GCA_964354195.1 Candidatus Woesearchaeota archaeon
CCATGAAAACATTATAGCAAACCCTGTTCTTTAAATCAATATATTTGTCGGAGTAGTACTAAGCCTCCGTTTGAAATGATATTGGCCAAGGTGGCGAGGACGCCTTCATCCACATTGTGAAAAGATTTCAAATCGAAGGGGATACGAGTTGACAAAACGAGCAAAATACTCCCCAAAATACCATATCTCCACATGAGCCTCCCTTTCATTTCAAAGACACCTCTCCTTTTATCATCCAGATTTCAATATTTGGGCCTGGTCGGATCACATCGCATAAGGGAGAATAAGGCAAGAAAAAGGCACCCACTTTGTCGAGTTTAAAATGAATAGAATTGTTTTTGAGGGCATTGAAGCGAACCTTCTCCTGAATCTGTCCTCTGGCCATTTTTAGGGAAGCGGGGTTAATGCTGGCCATGGATAAAGGATAAGAAGGGATCACAAAACAAACCTCTTCCATATCGGCAGGCAGATACTCTGGATTGCGGAAGACCTCATACCCAGTGTGACTCGACCTCTCATGATTTTCCAGTTGGAGACGATAGATCTCTGAGACGACGTCCCACCCTTTTTTGCCGTATAGCCGGTACATTAAAGGTTCCAAGGACATTATCTTCGAAATCCTGCCTCGGTTTCTCAACAGATCTGATCACGGACACCTGGCCTGCCAAGTGATAGATACGATCCACCCCCTCTGTTGCCTGAAGGACTCCAACGAAATCTGTCAGATTCCCTACGTTGAGATGGAAGGCTTCTGGCCCATGTAATTCACGCAGCCATTTCAAGTTTGCCTCACAGCCAAAACGTGAGAGATTATCAAAAATCGTAACTTCGTGCCCCTCGCTAATCAATCGGTTTGCTAAATTGGAACCGATAAAACCCACCCCCCCGGTAATGAGAATTCGAGCCATAGGGACCGCTCCGTTTTTTAGGACTTTGAACTCCAGGAATCAATGCGTAAAGAATTCGATGGAGTGCAAAGAGGGTGAAGATGTCCTGGAGACTTCACCTTAATCCTCGTAGGAATTGGATATCGTGCCAATCCCACAATCTTTCTAAGTGATCATCCACTTTCATGGGATCAACATTCCAGAAATAAGTCACACTACTATTTGCACCCCGATAATGAATGAAAATACTGATGACGATGAAACAAAATAAAAACCATCCAAGAACGACCTCCCTCACTCCTCTTGCGCCGGATATTTCTATGGCGGCAGGTATCAAAAAATAGATAAGATAAGGGATCATATCGGAAAAGAATCTGGGGCCAAATGAAGAACCTGCCCACCAATGGGGAAAAGAGGAGATGATCATCCAGTGCCAAAAGAGGATACTAACTAAGAAAAAATCAAGTTGGTCAAATTGCCTATTCTTTATTTTTAAAGTGACCCCATAGATAGAGAATAGAAAGATGGGTGAGAAAATGAATAATCCCCTTGCCGGACTAAGCAGGTTTCCGGCCAAAGCCGTAAAGAAATGTTTGGTTGAACCAACCCTTCCCGGAAGATAATAGGGCGATAACAATGAATGATAAATTGAAACATTGTACATTAAAAAAGGTAAGATAATGAGAGCAGCCCAGAGGAGGTAACGCCAAAAATATTTTCGATATTGAAGGAATACAAAAACGGTTAACAAAAAGAGAGAGAGGCTGTTGGTCGGGCGAACGACATAAGCAAAGGCCAACGGCAAACCTGTAAACTGGACCAACCAGGGTTTATGTTTTGTAAGAAGGATCAAATATAAGGTAATCGTCAATAACAATACAGACGGACCATGCTGCCATAAACCGCGGCTTGCCGTGGACCACGACGAAGTACAAAAGGCAAAGATGAAAGCCATCAGGAGCGATCCCCTCTTATTTAGGGACAAAGAGGATAAGAGAAATATGAATACCGTTGTCAAGGCAATGATGAATGAGGCGATCATCAACTCGACTCCCTGATAAACAGTGATCACAGTGATCATATTGAGGGATGCATAGCTTCGATTCCTGATATATTTTTCTAAGCTCGGGAGAATCGATAATAAGGGACCTATGCCCTTATCCATCAGGCAGACAAAAGGAACGGCAATAATGGATACACCAATGGGAAACATAGTATAAAGGTGACCATGGATCTTTTCAATCCGATAATCCTCCTCCGGGACCGAATACTCATCTAAATTGGCATTTCCCTCTTTAATCATACTCATTGCTGTGTGAATAGACCAAGCAGAATCGAAAGAAGTAATATTTCTGCTTATAAAATGGCTAAGAAAAACGACTAAGAAAATCAGCGCTAAGAGAATGGTTTGCCTAATCCGTTTCATGATAAATTTTTCTTTATCATTTGGCCTGCACCTATTCACCCCAGAATCATCGCCTCTACCATCGAACCGTAGACTACCAGAAAACGATGATCTGATCAACTCTTTTGTAACAAAAACACCAACGCCCAAGATCATCATGATGCTGTCAAATCTTTTTGCTTGTCTTCCCTTGTCAGTGTAAAAACGGTGGCAATAGATCGATCTTGAAGCTCTATGCTTGAGTTTGGTTGAATGATCGGTGCGGTTCGAT
>CAYGYN010000108.1:0-9000 GCA_964354195.1 Candidatus Woesearchaeota archaeon
TGTGCTGGCTTGGAAGGAGTTCCTGCATGGGATATCAAAGGACAGATATATTATGGAAAGCAAGAACTTTCCAAACTTAAAGAATTAAGTGGCTGCTAAGAGCCAAAGTTAATTTATCAGATACTTCTGCTCTATTGGATTAAATCTTGCCAAAAGAGCAGGTATGCTCATGCGAGTTTTTAGTTCAATAAAAAGTCCTGCCTGGGTAGCGTCCCTTGTCATCAATCCTGTTGGAGCCAATTCGGATGCAGCCCATAGTGCAGCAGCAATCTCTTTTTTGTCCACCTGCCCGCATGAAGCCAACGCAGAAACATGCTGTTTTTCTGAATGGCTTATTCTTGCAACTGCTTCATAAAATCTCCTGTAAAAATCCTCTGGGCATTCTGCGGGCTCTTTGTTCAGGACAACATCCATAGTCCTTGACAACTGCGCTGAAAGTTCCAATGCTGAACTGCCCTTGCCAACTAGTGCTTCTATTCCATGAACGAGCTTTGTATTTAACTCGCTTCTCACGCCCGATGTTAAGAGAATATTGCTTTCTTGAATTATATAACCCATGCCCTCATAGAAAGTAGCATATTTATCCAGAAGATTATTTCCAATATCCTTTTTCTTATTTCTTACTAAATAGTCTGCACCTGAAGCAAGCACGCTGCTGTCCATAAAGAATAATGATCCTTGGGTGCATGAATGTATAGAATCCAGCAGCAGGCCAACATCAAGAGAGTCCTTAATGTACTCAGAGTTCCTTCTAGGAAGAGCATGAATTGCATTTCTGGTTCTGAAATCTGTATGTGCCTGCTTGAGTGCGGTTATCTGATTTTCCATCTTGGGAGAAAAAAGCCAATGTTTATAAAACTGATGAAAATCATGCGGCAGCACCGAGCTGCTCTTCATCCATAGGGGCATAGGCGATTGTATTTCCTTTTTTATCAAGAACGCGGACATGATATTTGCCATTGGGAAGAATCATGTTAATCTCGGCAAGCATTCCTTTCTTTATAGGAACATCTTCAAAATCAGGCACATATTCAATATATTCTGAGTCAGGGTCTACCAGCAAGATAACTCTATCGCGCTTCTTAAACTTTGTTTGCATGGGATAAAAAGAAAAAAGGACTATATAATTATTTCTTAGAGTTCTTGAACCTAAGGTGGTCGTATGCGAATTTTGAGAAGACGTAAATATACAATATCTCAAGAATTCCCATAGTATTAATTACTAAAAGAATTACAAACCAGACAGGCTGACCCTGTCTTGCTGATTTCCAAAGGGCAAGACCTTTCCAGACAACCATCCAAGTCACTAATAGCAATAGAGCCCATGCTGGAATAAGATTGAACGGCGCGGGAAGTTGCATTATTATTTCTTGCATTACCATGGCTTGGATTAGTTTCTTGGATTTATAAATTTATTTGGTAGAGGTTATTAACTGCAAAGTAGTTTTTCGAACATAATATTTTTTACTACTCAATAATTTATTTGAAGAAAATATCATAATGGTTAGTTTACAATAATGTTTATATAACATTAATGCAAAACAAATTGATGGTAAAGAGGGTATGGTTAATTTGTAATTCTGTAATTATCCCAAACAAATTAAATTATTATAATGGATTTTATTAAAATGGCTGATGGAAAATTGGGGCTTGAGACTGGCAAATTAAATATTGAAAGATTTTTCACGCGCGAGGAAAAAAATCCATTTGAGTTTGACGCCAATGGCAAGCTAATTAACTGGATTTCTGAAGAAGTGAAAGTGACTGATGATGTAGGCAAAGTGATATTTACCCAGCCAAATGTCAGGCGCCCTGATTTTTGGAGTTCGTTGGCGATAAAAGTTGTTGCCAGCAAATATTTCTGGGGAGACCAGGCAAAAGGCGAGAGGGAAGATTCAATTGAGAAACTTGTTGGAAGGATTGCAAAATTCATTGGAAGACAGGCTTTGAAGCAGAAATATCTTGACGAGGAGCACAGCAAAATCCTGCAGGATGAAATCGCAGCAATCTGCCTTAACCAAATGGCTGTTTTCAATTCTCCTGTCTGGTTCAATGCAGGAATAAATGAATACCACAAGAATGCGGGAGGGGTTTCTGCATGGAGATGGGATTCGGTTCTTGGGAAAGTTGTAAGGGGCTCAAAGACTGATGACAATCCGCAATGCTCAGCGTGTTTCATCCAAAGCATTGAGGATAACATGGAAGCAATACTTGCATTGCAGCTATCTGAAGCGCTTCTATTCAAGGCAGGCTCTGGCACTGGAACTAACCGTTCGCCATTGAGAAGCTCTAAAGAAAAACTGACAGGAGGCGGAAGAGCTTCTGGGCCTGTAAGCTTCATGAAAGGATATGATGCTTATGCAGGCATAATCAAGTCAGGCGGCAAGACGAGAAGGGCTGCAAAGATGGAGATATTGAATGTTGACCATCCAGATATTGTTGATTTCATAGAAGCAAAGCAGAAAGAAGAGAAAAAAGCATGGGCGTTGATTGAGCAGGGATACAGTGGTGGAATGAATGGCGAGGCTTACGGAAGTGTTGCTTTCCAGAATTGCAATCTGTCTGTCAGGGCAAGTGATGCATTCATGGAATTTGTAAGGGGCGGCGGAGAATGGCAGACAAGATTTGTAAAAACCAAAGAAGTATGCGAGACTTTCAAAGCCCGAGAGATTTTAAGAAAGATTGCAGAAGGAACGCATATCTGCGGAGACCCTGGAATGCAATTTGACAGCATAATCAATAAATGGAACACCTGCAAGAACTCGGGAAGAATAAATGCTTCAAATCCCTGCTCAGAATACATGTTCTTGGATGACAGCGCATGCAATTTAGCTTCAATAAACCTGATGAGATACAGAACAGAAGAAGGAAACTTTGATGTTGAGAAATTCAAGCGCACTGTAAAGACATTCATCATTGCACAAGAGCTTCTTATTGATGGGGGAAGCTATCCAACTGAGAAAATAACTGAGAATTCACATAATTTCCGAGCACTTGGATTGGGATATGCCAACCTTGGAGCGTTGTTGATGAGTTTTGGCTTGCCATATGATTCTGATGAGGGAAGAAATGTTGCTGCTGCAATAACTTCGATAATGACAGGCGAGGCTTACAAGACTTCTGCAGAGATGGCGCGCGCATTCGGAGCATTCCCAATGTTTGAGAAGAACAGGGATGTGATGCTTGAAGTAATAGGGATGCACCGCGAGGCTGTGAAGAAGATTGATGTCAGCAAAATGCCTTCAAATTTAAGATATCTGACGAGCGAGGCATGGGATTGCTGGAGCGATGCACTTGAGCTTGGAGAGAAATACGGATACAAGAATGCGCAGATGACTGTGCTTGCGCCAACAGGGACCATTGCGTTCATGATGGATTGCGATACAACTGGAATTGAGCCTGACATAGCTCTTGTGAAATACAAAGTTCTCTCTGGAGGAGGAATGCTTAAGATTGTTAACAGGGGTGTGCCGCTTGCATTGAGAAATCTAGGTTACAGCCAGGAGCAGGTAGACAAGATAATTGAGTTTATTGACCAAAATGACACAATAGAAGGAGCACCAGAACTAAGGGACGAGCATCTTAAGATTTTTGACTGCGCATTCAAGCCTGCAAAGGGCAAGCGCTCAATACATTATTCAGGGCATATCAAGATGATGTCTGCGATACAGCCTTTCATATCAGGAGCAATCTCAAAGACAGTAAACATGCCTGAAGATGCAACTATAGCTGAAATAGAAGAGGCTTACATCTACGCATGGGAGCTTGGCTTGAAGGCGCTGGCGATTTACAGGGAGAACAGCAAGAGAAGCCAGCCACTCAACACGAAGAAAACTGAGAACGAGCTTGTTGCGAAAAGAGTTGAGAAAGTCATTGGCGAGAGAATCAGGATGCCGCAGACAAGAAGAAGCCTTGTGCACAAGTTTGACATTGCAGGGCATGAAGGATTCTTGATAGTTGGAATGTATGACAGTGGAAAACCAGGGGAAATATTCATCTCAATGCACAAGCAAGGCTCAACAATCAGAGGATTAATGGATGCATGGGCAACTTCTGTCTCGTTAAACTTGCAATATGGGGCAAGTATCCTGGATTTATTCGGGAAATTTAGGCATCAGAAATTTGAGCCGTCTGGGTTCGTGAGAAACATGCAGGGAGGAGAGCTTGACAGCAAGGTAAAGCAGATAAGAACCGCTTCTTCAATCGTGGATTATGTTGCGCAGTTCATGCTTACTAATTTTGGAGAGGGCGCTGGAGGAATTGAAGTGAAACCCCTTTCCATCAAAGATGACACAATACAAAAAGAAGAGCAGGCATCAATTGAAGATTTCGGGAATGAGGGCTTGACATGCCCGCACTGCGGCGGGCCCGCGAAGAGATTGGGGAATTGCGCTATTTATTGCACGAACTGCAAGCAGACGACGAGAAGCGGTTGTGGTGAGTAAAAAATAATTATTCAACCAGAGGCACAAAAGCGAAACCCGGAAATTCTTTTTCTATAATTCCTTCTTTTGTCTTTTTTATCTGAAAGATTGATTGGTTGACTGCTGCGACAAGAATTGAATTCTCGCTCATCTGGGTAAGCAAATGCCTTGGGACTTCCTTTGCAGATGCGCTGATTAGAATCCTGTCAAATGGAGCATATTCAGGCAAGCCTTTTGAACCATCTCTTATTAAAATTTCAACATTAGTCTTATCCTTGAGATATTCCTTGGATTTCACACCAAGCTCCTGAATAATTTCTATACCATAAACCTTTCCCTTGCTGACTATTTCTGACAAGAGCGCGAGAGCATATCCACTTCCAGAACCAATCTCAAGAACTTTGTTATCTTCCTTTAGTTCAAGAAGATTCAGCATGAAGGCAACTGTTGAGGGCTGGCTTAGTGTTGAACCATCCATTACAGGAAGAGCCATGTCCTCATAAGCATAGCCGACAAGGTGCTGCGGCACAAAATCTTCGCGCTTAACTTTATCAAACGCAGAAACAATTTCTTCTGAAAAGCCTTTTTTTCTTAATGAGGCAAGCAACTCGTCTTTGTTCACGTTTTATCGAGGAGGTTTTAGTATATATTATTAACTATTAAGGATTAACCCAATCGAAGTAATGAATTTTTGCCATCTATGTTTTTATAGCGGTTTTTTCTAGGAGAGAGATGCCTGATAATGGACAACCTGCGCAAAGTGAACAAGGTGGAGAAGGACAGAAACCGCAGGAAGAAGATAAGCTGATAACTTTACCTGAAAGTATTCTGCGAGGTTATGTTCAACAGGTGAATGAATCTGTAAGAAAGGCAGAGGAAGAACGAGCTAAAGAAATTGCCAAATTAAAAGCTGAATTTGCAGAAGGGGAAAAAAAGAGGAATGAGGAAATTGAAGCATTCAAGAGAAGGCCACTTTCAGACTGGGCGAAAGATATGGATAAAGAGGCAGAGGCAGTCATATTAAAAAAAATGAAATCGGGCGCGATAAATAACGCGATTGAAGACATTGTCACTCCTGTGGTTATAAATAAAACAATCGAGATGCAAAATAAAATAGACGGCACACACATGGAGACAGTTGATGAAATCGGCAAGGCAAAAGATGCAAAGCGCCGAAGGAACAGAAGAAGAAACAGGATTCTTGGAGGTGTTGGAGTCTTGGGTTTGACAGCTGTTGCAGTAGTGGCGGGCTGGGCATTATATGACAGCAGCAAGAGAACAGCAGAGGGCGCTGCAGGCGTAGCAGATAGCGCGTTAAAAATCTCCAGTGAGACAAGGGTGGGCTTTAACAGTTACAAAACAGCAGATGCTAAATGGAAAACAGATTATGATGCAACAAAGAAGAGTGAAGATGAGGCGAGGGCAAAGGCAACCGGAGAGTTGGAGAAAAAATTAACTGGAGAAATCGCAAAGAAAGCTGACAAGACAGAATTAACGACGCAGATTGCTGATGTAAAAAAGAACTATACAACTCTTAATGCAATTGTTAATGCCGAACTTGCAAAAAACAATGCAAGGGAAGAAGCCTATGGAGAATTCAAGAAACTTGCGGATGCAACAAAGACGTCACTTGATGATTTAGGAAAAAGATTTGGGGATTTGGAAGGAAAATCTGCAACTCGGGAATATACTGATGAAGAACTTGGCAAACTTAGGAAGAATCTTGCCGATGCAGAGGGAAATATCAAAAGATATGGTGGCTTGATTGTGCAATTGCAGACAGAGGGCGGAGTAAATTCAAAGGAAAGCACGGACTTGAGGAAATTATATGATGGATTGCTGAAAAATTACCAGGCAATTGCCGATAGAATGAAAAAAATTGAAGAAGAAAACAAGAATTATCAACCACCTGCGAGGGACAGATAAGGTTTATTAATGATTATTTTTATTTTTGTTGATGCCTGATAGTGTGAAAGAGCTTAACGAGAAGAATTTTGATGAATTTATTGCAAAGGGAAACTCACTTGTTGATTTTTGGGCAGAATGGTGCGGACCATGCAAAATTCTGCTCCCTGTTTTCAATGAAGTTGCAAAAGATATGAAAGGAAAAGTCAAATTTGGGAAACTAAATATTGAAGATGCACAGGAGATTGCAGACAGGTTCATGGTTGTGAGCGTTCCCACGGTGGTTTTCTTCAAGGATGGAGAGATGATTGACAGGTTTGGCGGCGTGCTTGACAAGGGTGAGATAATAAAGATGATAAAAGAGACGTTTTAATCTCTAATTTTTAAAGATTTTAATATGAAAACTAAGGTTTTTAAATCAACTTATTTTAGAAGTTATAGATGGCCTCGTAGCTCAGTCTGGTCAGAGTACTGGACTTTTACAGGAGAACAAGTTCCCCTGTCCTTCATAAAGGACAAGCCTTGTCTTAAGTATTCCAGGTTTCGCGGGTTCAAATCCCGTCGGGGCCATTCATTTTTCTAAAGAATTATCTCAGCAGGATTTTGCCATTATAACTTGATTATTATAATAGACATAAAGAATGTCACCTGGACTGCATACTTTATGGAAATTAAGGGAGCAAAGAGTGTCTGGGGCAACTTGCCCTTGCTTCTCGCAGCCATCATCGTCCTGGACTTCCTTGTTCAGATAAAGTTTAAATGACGCGGAATCAAAACTTGTTGTTCCTATATTCTTGAGTATCAGGACTCCTTTTGCCTGGACTGTGGAAAGATAGTAATTAACGAACATTGCTTCAACAAGAACATGCTTTTCATTGAGTTTTGCTATTAATCTGTCCAGGCACTCAGACATTCCGCTGAAATTTGCGGCGTTCTCAGGGCATTCTTTTTGTGTTAATGAGAGATAGCTTGAAACCCTGCCTGAGAATTCTTCTGCTTTCTTTATATCTGATGATTGAATGCAGTTAAATACAATTGAGACTATCAGTGCAATAGAAACTATTGAGAGAAGAGCTATCAAAATATACTTGATTTCCATGCTAAAATGAGGTAATTGGGCATTAAAAATCTTGTTATGAAAATAGCAGCCATAAGCTGTAAAAAACAGAACATTTAAAAAGGAACTTTTATAGATTTTCTTATTCCAGACTTATAAAAAATTGTTACTGGACAATTACTTTCCCAAATGCATATCCTACAGCCAAAACATATCAGATTGAAATCAGGTGAGGTTCAAGAACTCTTGAAAAAATACAATATTTCTATAGCACAATTGCCAAAAATAAGGGCGATAGACCCTGCTCTGCCTGAAGGATGCAAACCAGGAGACATAATAAGGATAGAGAGAAAAGAAGAAGACGGGGTCAGGACATATTACAGGATAGTAGCATAAAATGCAACAACAAAAAAATATACTGATAAAGAAATATCTTGAGCAGCACTCATTAGTTGAGTCTAACATCCTTTCTTTCAATGATTTCATCAACAACAAGATGCAGCAAATCATCAATGAGCTTAATGACAACATAAACAATGAGGAAGAGGTTGAAATAAAGCTGGGAAAAATAAAGGTTGAGAAGCCAAATATTATTGAGGCTGATGGGAGCGCCAGCATTGTAACGCCTGGAATTGCAAGATTAAGGAGCCTGACATATTCTGCGCCTGTTTCTGTTGAATTAACAATAAAATACGGCGGGCAAACTGACAGCTCTGAAGTTGAAATAGGAAGAATACCCATCATGGTTAGAAGTTCTGTGTGCAACACATACGGGATGGGCAAGGAAGAGCTTGTGGAAAATTACATGGACCCTCTTGACCCTGGCGGATATTTCATTGTGAATGGAAATGAGAGAGTAATGGTAATGAATGAAGACCTTGCTGCGAACCAGCCATTCATTGAGGAAGGACGTTTGGGACTGACTTTGAGAATCTTCTCGCAGAGAGGTTCCTACAGAATTCCCACAACTATTTCTGAGACTAAGGAAGGAATCCTGGAATTAACATTCAGCAGACTGAAGAACATTCCTGCAATTGTATTGCTAAAAGTGCTTGGAATGGTAAAGGAAGCGGACATCGCAAAGAACATAGGACATGAGAATGACTGCCTGATTGTTAATCTGTATGAATATGCCAACTTACAGGACCCTGAGGATGCAATAACATACATCGCTGAAAAAGCAGGCATTCAGGGAACAAAGAAAGAAATTGTCACAAGAGTAAAGCAGAGAATAGATTCTTTCCTTCTGCCGCATATTGGGACTGACAAGGCTTCAAGAGCTGAGAAAGCACTGACTATGTGCAAGCTTATCAGATTATACCTTAAGGCAAAAGAGGGCAAGAATTTGAGAACAGACAAGGACCATTATGCAAACAAGAGAATCAAGCTTTCAGGAGACCTGATGGCGGACTTGTTCAGGGTAAACATGGGAATCTTTGTAAGAGATATACAATATTCGCTGCAGAAAATTGCAAAAAGGAAGAAATTCTATTCGATAAAGACTCTGGCAAAATCCACGCTGTTCTCGCACAGGATTGAAAGCGCAATTGCGACAGGAAGCTGGATTGGCGAGAGGTCTGGCGTTACACAAAACATGGACAAGACAAATTATCT